>RBWT01000055.1 GCA_004010275.1 Streptomyces huasconensis | reverse complement strand
CCCGCGCCCCCTTACGGGGGCTGACCCCGGTGCGTCGCTGCGGGTGCGTGGGGGTTGCTCGCGCCGTTCCCCGCGCCCCTTACGGGGCTGACCCCGGTGCGTCGCTGCGGGTGCGTTGGGGTTGCTCGCGCCGTTCCCCGCGCCCCTTACGGGGCGGCGTCCTCCGTGGGGAGTGGGCTTTCTTCCAGTTTTTGGCCCTTCAGGAGGAACCATGCCGCTACCGCCGTTGCCAGGAGGACCGCCGCGCCGACCGTCGCCGCCAGGCTGAGGCCGTCCACGAACGCCGTGCGGGCCGCCGCCAGGAGCGCGTCCGCCTCGTGGGGTGGCAGGGCCGTCACCGATTCCACCGCGCCCCCCAGGGACTCGTGGGACGCCGACGCCACGTCGGGCGGAGTACCGGCGGGGGCCGTGAAGTCGCGGTAGACGCCGGTGACGATGGAGCCGAGGAGGGCGATGCCGAGCGCCGCGCCCAGTTCGTACGCCGTTTCCGAGACCGCGGAGGCCGCGCCCGCCTGTTCCTTGGGGACGCTGGAGAGGATGACGTCGGCGGTCACCGTGAACGAGAAGCCCGCGCCGATGCCGACGACCAGGAGCGAGGCCCCCAGCAGCGGGTAGCCGGTGTGCTCGCTCAGGCCTCGAGCGCGGCGAGCGCGAGGCCCACCGCCGCGAGGCCGCCCGCGACCACCACGCGGACGGAGAAGCGCCGCGCGACCATGCCCGCGATCAGCCCCGCCCCCACCGCGCCCACCGCGGCCGGCAGTTCGGCGAGGCCCGCCTCGAACGGCCGCCTGCCCTGGACCAGTTGCAGGAACTGGGAGAGGAAGAAGACCAGGCCGGAGAGGCCGAGGACGGTCAGCAGGTCGGCGAGCACCGCCCCGGAGAAACCCCGGTTGCGGAAAAGCCGCATGTCCAGCAGGGGCGCCGGGAGGGTCAGTTGGCGGCGTACGAACCAGGTGAGCGCCGCCGCGCCGATGACCGCCGCCACCACGACGTCCCAGCGCAGACCGTGCGCGGCCGCCTCCTTGATGGCGTACACCACGGCGATCATGCCGATGAGCGACAGCGCGACGCTGACCAGGTCCCAGGGGCCCGGCGCGGGGTTCTTCGACTCCGGCAGCAGCTTGATGCCGACGAGGACGAGCACCGCCATCACCGGCAGGTTGATGAGGAAGACCGAACCCCACCAGAAGTGTTCGAGCAGGAAGCCGCCGACGACCGGCCCCACGGCCGCGCCGGCGGAGGCCATGGCGCCCCAGATGCCGACCGCGAGGCTGCGCTCGCGCGGGTCGTGGAAGATGTTGCGGATCAGCGCCAGCGTGGACGGCATCAGGGTCGCGCCCGGCGACGCCGAGCAGCGCGCGGGCCAGGATCAACAGCTCCGGGCTCGTGGCGTAGGCGTTGAGAACCGAGACCGCGCCGAAGGCGACGGCTCCGGTGAGCAGCAGTTTCTTGCGGCCGATGCGGTCGCCGAGGCTGCCCATGGAGACCAGCAGGCCGGCGATGACGAAGGAGTAGACGTCGCCGATCCACAGCAGCTGGGTGCCGGAGGGCTTGAGGTCCTCGCTGATGTACGGCGTCGCCAGGCCGAGCACGGTCGCGTCGACGGCGACCAGGAGCACGGCGAGGACGAGGACGGCGAGCGCGAGCAGCGTCCGGGGCCGCGCTCCACGTCGGCCCCGGACGCCCGCTGATGGGTGCTGGTCATGACTCCACTCTCCGTCGTGCGCCGCCGATCAGCAGCTCGGAGATCATGTACGAGACGTCCTTCGCCGCCACCCGGCCGTCCTGCACGGCCCAGGCGCCCGACCCGATGAGGCCGTAGAGCGCCTCGGTGAGCCAGGCGGGGGTCAGGTCGAAGCGGAACTCCCCGCTCTCCTGGCCGCGCCGGAAGAGCGCGGCGAGCCGGGCGTCGATCCGGGACCAGCCCTCGTTCTGCGCCTCGCCCTCGAAGAGCTGGTTCTCGGTGTAGAGGAACGCGAGGAGCCCGGCGGCGGGCTCCAGCTGCTTCACCAGGCGCCGCAGGGCGTCCTGCGCGCTGCCCTCCCCGAGTCCGGCCCGGTCCAGGGCCGCCTCGCACTCCTGGAGCCCGAGCTCCTCCAGGGCGCGTACGAGGGCGTCGCGGCCCGCGAAGTGGCGGTGGAGGGTCGCCCGGCTGATCCCTGCGGCGCGGGCGACCTCGTCCATGGTGGAGGTGGATTTTCGGGTGAGCAGGGCCGCGGCGCTGCGCAGGACCTGGTCGCGATCGACAGACATGAGACGACCCTACGCTCTTTGAGACGCAAATGTCTCATAAGGGTGTCTCAGGGTGCGCTCACGGGGATCAGTGCCACGGCAGGTTCGCCCGCCGCGTCCAGTACTCCCGCGGCTCCTCCGCCAGCTCCGCGAGCCGCTCCAGGTGTCCCGTCTCCAGGTCGACGGCGGCCGCGTGCAGGTTGGAGACCAGCTGGACCGGCGTCGCCGCCCCGGACAGGACGACGCCCGCCCACGGTGCGCGCAGCACGGCGGCGAGGGCCACGGCGTCGCAGCCGAGCCCCGCCTCCTCGGCGACCTCACGGAGCGCGGCGGGCGCGTGCGGGGCCGCGAGGCGGCCGTTGGCCACGCCCTCCTTGACGATGACGGCGAGGCCCGGCGTCGAGCGCCTCGGCGAGCGCGGGCGCCGCCGAGGTCTCCAGGAGGTTGTACGTGGCCTGGACGGTACGGAAGAGCGGCTCCCCGGCCGCGGTGACCTCAAGGGCGGCGCGGATCGCCGCCGCCTGCCCGGGACCGCTCACGGAGAGGCCGACGGTCACGCCCTCCTCGGCCAAGGCCGCGAGGCGCGCGTGGAGTTCCTTGTCGGTGAGCGCCGGGCTCTCGGGCGTGACGGAGTGGATCTGGTAGAGGTCGAGCCGGTCGCCGAGCAGGGCGGCGCTCTCCGCGCGCTGCCGGTCGTAGGCGGCCACGCTGTGGTCCTTGACCTCGTGCGGACCCTCGACGTCGGTGCGCCAGTCGGCCGTATACGTGTAGCCCCACTTGCTGCCGACGACGACGTCGCGGTGGTCGGGCCTCGCGTGCAGCCAGTCGGCGAGGAACTCCTCGGAACGGCCGTACGAACGCGCCACGTCGACGTAGCGGACCCCTGAGGCGTATGCGGCGTCGAGGAGTTCGAAGGTGCGTTCGCGCAGGGCCTCGACGCTGCGGGACGGCGGCAGGTCGCTCTCGCGGCCCAGCGTGATGTAGCCGGGCCTGCCGACGGCGGCGAGGCCCATCCCGATGTGCGCGGTCGGGGTCGTGGCTGCGGCCAGCCGGGCGAAGGGCATCGCGGCTCCTCGTCGAAGGGGATCTTCCCGCCAACGTAACCCCCCGCGCCCTACGTCACCCGCCCCGCCCCACGTCACCGCCTGCGCCCCGCGTCATCCCCACGCCCCGCGTCACCCGCGCGCGTTCGCCCACTCCCGCTGCGCCGCCAGGTCCGCCTTGACCTCGGCGAGCTGGACCGCGACGGCGGACGGGGCGGTGCCGCCGCGGCCGTTGCGGGAGGCGAGGGCGCCCGGCACGTTCAGGACCGTGCGGACCTCGGGCGTGAGGTGCTCGGAGATCGCGGCGAACTGCTCGTCGGTGAGGCCGTCCAGTTCCTTGCCCTCGGCCTCGGCGACCTTCACGCACTCCCCCGCGACCTCGTGCGCGACGCGGAACGGCACGCCCTGCCTGACCAGCCACTCGGCGATGTCGGTGGCGAGCGAGAAGCCGGCCGGGGCCAGCTCCTCCATGCGCTCACGGTGGACGGTGAGCGTCGCCATCATGCCGGTGAAGGCGGGCAGCAGGACCTCCAGCTGGTCGCAGGAGTCGAAGACCGGCTCCTTGTCCTCCTGGAGGTCGCGGTTGTACGCGAGCGGCAGGGCTTTCAGCGTGGCGAGGAGCCCCGTGAGGTTGCCGATCAGGCGGCCCGACTTGCCCCGCGCCAGCTCGGCGATGTCCGGGTTCTTCTTCTGCGGCATGATCGACGAGCCGGTCGAGAAGGCGTCGTGGAGGGTGACGAAGGAGAACTCCTTCGTGTTCCAGATGATGACCTCCTCGGCGATCCGCGAGAGGTTCACGCCGATCATCGCGGTGATGAAGGCGAACTCCGCGACGAAGTCACGCGAGGCCGTGCCGTCGATGGAGTTGCCCGCGCTGCCGCGCTCGAAGCCGAGGTCCGCGGCGACCGCCTCCGGGTCGAGGCCGAGCGAGGAACCGGCCAGCGCCCCCGAGCCGTACGGCGAGACGGCCGTCCGCGTGTCCCACTGCCGCAGCCGCTCCGCGTCCCGGGACAGGGACTGGACGTGCGCGAGGACGTGATGGGCGAAGAGCACCGGCTGGGCGTGCTGAAGGTGCGTGCGCCCCGGCATGGCGACGTCCGGGTTCGCCTCGGCGAGACCGACGAGCGCGTCCTGGAGGTCGGCGATCAGGCCGCCGATGATCCGCGCGTGGTCGCGCAGGTACATCCGGAAGAGCGTGGCCACCTGGTCGTTGCGCGAGCGTCCGGCCCGCAGCTTGCCGCCGAGGTCGGGGCCGAGCCGCTCCAGGAGACCGCGCTCCAGGGCGGTGTGGACGTCCTCGTCGGCGATGGTGCCCACGAACGAACCGTCGGCCACATCGGCTTCGAGCCGGTCGAGCCCGGCCAGCATGCGGGTCAGTTCGTCCGCGGTGAGCAGCCCCGCCTTGTGCAGCACGCGCGCGTGGGCGCGGGAGCCGGCGATGTCGTACGGCGCGAGGCGCCAGTCGAAGTGGACCGACGCGGACAGCTTGGCCAGGGCCTCGGCGGGCCCGTCGGCGAACCGTCCGCCCCAGAGCCGGACGTCACCGCCGTTGTTGCTGCTCACTGCACGTGCTCCTCAGGGCTGTCGCTTGCGGGTTCACTGGTACGCGCTGCATGCGTTATGCATGAGTATGCAGATGACTGCATGATTCGTCAATTGACCCATCGACTCGCGACCGCCCCGACGGGGCAGATCGCCGAATTCGTTAGACAGTCGAACGATCTCGGCGATAGGTTCGGCGCCATGGGAAAGACGTACGCACGCATAGACGGCCGGCTCCGCGCTTTCATCGAGGAGCAGCCGATGTTCTTCACGGCGACCGCTCCCCTCTCCGGTGACGGCACGATCAACCTCTCCCCCAAAGGCCTCAAGGGCTCCTTCGCCGTCGTCGACGAACTGACCGTCGCCTACCTGGACTTCGCGGGCAGCAACGCCGAGACCATCGCCCACCTGCGCGAGAACGGCCGTATCACGCTCATGTGGTGCGCCTTCCAGGGACCGCCCAACATCGTGCGGGTGCACGGGCGCGGTGAACCCGTCTTCCGGGACGACCCGCGCTTCAAGGATCTGCTCGGCCACTTCCCCGGCATCGACCCCACGCCGCACGGCCTGCGCGCCATCATCCTCGTGACCGCCGACCTCGTCCGGGACACCTGCGGCTACGCGGTGCCCTTCATGACGTACGACGAGGACCGCGACCTGCACGGCAAGCGCTTCGGACGGGAGGACGACGCCTCGCTGAGCGCCTACTTCGGCAAGAAGGAGTACATCGCGCAGAGCATCGACGGTCTTCCCGGGCTGCCGCTTCCGCTGCCGCCCTCTAGCGTCTGAGGCATGCGCCCCCGAGCCGTCGCCTCGCCGCCGCCGTCCTGCTCGTCGCCCTCGGCACCGGCCGGGGCAGCGTCCGGTGCGGCGCCGCCGCTGCCCGAGCGGATGGCCGACACGGGCGGTGGCAGCCAGCTCATCACCGCCGAGGCGCCCCGCGCCACCGCCACCACCGGCACGCTCACCTGGTGGGACCGGCGCGACGGGCGCTGGGTGGCGGCGGGTTCCGCCCCCGCCCGGTTCGGGGTGAACGGCCTGACGGAGGGCGCCTCGCGCACGCAGGGGACGCGCACGACACCCACCGGGCTGTACGGACTGCCGTACGCCTTCGGGATCGCGCCGAAGCCCGACGGTGTCCGGTACCCCTACCGCCGGGTGACGAAGGAGTCCTGGTGGTGTCAGGACAACGGCTCGGGCGCCTACAACCGCTGGTCCGAGCCGCGGGCCGCCGACTGCCGCGCCACCGAGGCCGAGCACCTCATCACGTACGGCACGCAGTACGCGCACGCCCTCGTGACCGACTTCAACTACGCCTCGCCCGTGCGCGGGCGCGGCGCCGGGATCTTTCTGCACGTCGACGGGGAGGGCCCGACGGCGGGGTGCGTCTCGCTGCCCGCGGAGGCGATGCGCGCGATCCTGCGGTGGGCGGGCCCCGGACCGCGAGCCGCACCTCGCGATCGGGACGGAGTCGGGGCCGACGCCCTCACGCGGTACTGAGGCCCCCGGCCCGACTCTTCGTGTAGGGACCACATATCGAGACGGGGTTGCACGCGTGCGGGGCCGGGGCGTTGCATCGCGCCGTGCGACCCGAACAGACGATCCCTCATCCCGCCGACGACGACACGAGCGGCGCCGACAAGGCCGCCCGCCGCGCCGTCACCGTCTTCCCCGTCCTCGTCCTGGCCGCCGGCGCCGTCGGCCTCGCCGCGCCGGGGGCTTCGAAGGGTGGGGCACCAGCGTCCCGTACCTGCTGGGCGTGGTGATGTTCTGCATGGGGCTGACCATGACCCCGCTGGACTTCCAGGGCGTCGTCAAGCGGCCCTGGGCCGTGGCGCTCGGGCTCGTCGCGCACTACGTGATCATGCCGGGGCTCGGCTGGCTGATCGCCCTCGGGCTCGGCCTCTCCCCGCAGTTGGCGGCCGGGGTGATCCTGGTGGGCTGCGCCCCGAGCGGCACCGCGTCGAACGTGGTGACGTATCTGGCGCGCGGCGACGTGGCGCTGTCCGTCTCGGTCGCCACCGTCTCGACGGTCCTCGCCCCGCTGGTCACCCCGCCGCTGACGCTGCTGCTCGCGGGCGAGTACCTGCCCGTCGACGCGGGCTCGATGGTCACGGACATCCTGAAGACCGTGCTGCTGCGGGTGCTCGGCGGCCTGGCCGTGCGGCTGCTCTTCGGGCGGTACGTCGACCGGGTGCTCGGCGCCCTGCCGTGGCTGTCGGCGCTGACCATCGCCGCGATCGTGGCCATCGTGGTCGCGGGCAGCGCCGCGGCCATCAAGTCGGCCGCGGCGCTGGTGTTCCTCGCGGTGTTCCTGCACAACGGCCTCGGCCTCGCGCTCGGTTACGGCGCGGGCAAGCTGGCCCGCCTCGGTCCGCCCGCCTCCCGCGCCATGGCCTTCGAGGTCGGCATGCAGAACTCGGGCCTCGCGGCGTCCCTGGCCACGGCCCACTTCAGCCCGCTGGCCGCGCTGCCCTCGGCGGTGTTCTCCGTGTGGCACAACGTGTCGGGGGGCGCTGGTGGCGGCGTGGATGGCGCGCAGGAGTGCACGCCCGTCCGGCGGCTGAGGCCGGGCCGGGCGCGGCCCGGGGTCACTCGTTGGAGGCCAGCCGCAGCAAGTGGTCCGCCAGCGCCTGGCCGCCCGCCGGCTCCCTGCTGATCAGCATCAGCGTGTCGTCGCCCGCGATCGTGCCGAGGACGTCGTGCAGGTTCGGCCTGGTCGATGGCGGACGCCAGGAACTGGGCGGCGCCCGGCGGCGTCCGCAGCACGACGAGGTTGGCCGAGGCCTCCGCGGAGATCAGCAGCTCCGCGGAGAGGCGCCGCATCCGCTCCTCCTTGGCCGACTCCCCGAGCGGCGCGCGCGGGGTGCGGAAGCCGCCCTCGCTCGGCACCGCGTAGATGAGGTCGCCCTCGGCGTTGCGGATCTTCACGGCGTTCAGCTCGTCCAGGTCCCGCGAGAGCGTCGCCTGCGTGACGGTCAGGCCGTCGTCGGCGAGCAGCTTCGCGAGCTGGCTCTGGGAGCGCACCGGCTGCCGGTTGAGGATGTCCACGATCCGGCGGTGGCGTGCGGTGCGGGTCTGCGGCACGGCGGGACCCGCGTGATCGCCGTGCTCGTTGCCTTGCGCCTGGCTCATCGTCGTCTCATTCTCCGGATCGTCCGTCCCCGTCGGCCTCGGCGGCCTTGTCCAGTACGCCGGGCAGCGCCCGGAGGAACGCCTCCACCTCGTCGTCGCGCACGTTCAGCGGTGGCATCAGCCGTACGACATCGGGGGCGGGGGCGTTCACCAGGAAGCCGGCGTCCTGAGCCGCCTGCTGGACCTGCGGCGCGAGCGGCTCGGTGAGCACGATACCCAGCAGCAGGCCCGCGCCCCTGACGTGCCCGACGAGCCGGTGCCCGAGCGCCTCGATCCCGCCCCGCAGCTTCTCGCCCGCCCGCTTGGTGTTCTCCAGCAGTCCCTCGGCGGCGATGGTGTCGACGACCGCGATCCCCGCGGCGCACGCGACGGGGTTCCCGCCGAACGTCGTGCCGTGGTGCCCGGGCTTGAACAGCTCCGCGGCGGCGCCGAACGCGACGGTCGCGCCGAGCGGCAGACCGCCGCCGAGCCCCTTCGCGAGTGTGACGACATCGGGTTCGATGCCGTCGTGCGCGAGGTGCTCGAACCAGTGGCCGGTGCGGCCGATCCCGGTCTGCACCTCGTCGAGGACGAGGAGGGTCCCGGTGGCGCGGGTGATCTCCCTGGCCGCCTTCAGGTAACCCGCGGGCGGCATGACGACGCCGTTCTCGCCCTGGATCGGCTCGATGATCACGAAGGCGGTCTCGGTGGTGACGGCGGCGCGCAGGGCCTCGGCGTCGCCGTACGGGACGTGGGTGACGTCGCCGGGCAGCGGCCGGAACGGCTCCTGCTTGCCGGGCTGGCCGGTGAGGGCGAGGGCGCCCATGGTGCGGCCGTGGAAGCCTCCGTCGGTGGCGACCATGTGGGTGCGGCCGGTCAGCCGGCCGATCTTGAAGGCACCCTCGTTGGCCTCCGCCCCGGAGTTGCAGAAGAAAACGCGGCCTTCGCGTCCGAAGAGTTCCAGGAGGCGTTCGGCGAGTCGGACGGGCGGCTCGGCGACGAAGAGGTTCGAGACGTGGCCGAGCGCGCCGATCTGGGCGCTGACCGCCTCGACGATCGCCGGGTGGGCGTGGCCGAGCGCGTTGACGGCGATGCCGCCGACGAAGTCGACGTACTCCTTGCCGTCGGCGTCCCACAGCGTGCTGCCCGAGCCCGCGCACGAGGGGCAGCCGCGGCGTGCCGTAGTTGTCCATGAGCGCGCCCTGCCAGCGCGCGGTCAGCTCCTGGTTGCTCATGACTCCCCCTCGGTGTCGGCGTGGTGCGGCGCGTCCGGCACAACCATGGTGCCGATGCCCTCGTCGGTGAAGATCTCCAGCAGGATCGAGTGCTGGACGCGGCCGTCGATGACGCGGGCGGTCTCCACGCCGTTGCGTACGGCGTGCAGACAGCCCTCCATCTTCGGGACCATGCCGCTGGCCAGATCGGGCAGGAGCTTCTCCAGCTCGGTGGCGGTGAGCCTGCTGATGACCTCGTCGGAGTTCGGCCAGTCCTCGTACAGGCCTTCGACGTCGGTCAGCACCATCAGGGTCTCGGCATCAAGCGCCGCAGCGAGTGCCGCAGCCGCCGTATCAGCATTGACGTTGTAGACATGGTGATCGTCCTGGGAGCGGGCGATCGAGGAGACGACCGGGATGCGGCCGTCGGCGAGGAGCGCCTCGATGGCGCCCGTGTCGATCTCGGTGATCTCGCCGACCCGGCCGATGTCGACCAGTTCGCCCTCGATGCGGGGCTGGTGCCTGGTGGCGGTGATGGTGTGCGCGTCCTCGCCGGTGAGCCCGACGGCGAGCGGCCCGTGCCGGTTGAGCAGGCCGACCAGCTCGCGCTGGACCTGACCGGCGAGCACCATGCGGACGACGTCCATCGCGTCCTCGGTGGTGACCCTCAGGCCCGCCTTGAACTCGCTGACGATGCCGTGCCGTTCGAGCGCCTTGCTGATCTGCGGGCCGCCGCCGTGCACGACGACGGGCTTGAGGCCCGCGTGGTGCAGGAAGACGACGTCCTGGGCGAAGGCGGCCTTCAGCTCCTCGTCGACCATGGCGTTGCCGCCGAACTTGATGACGACGGTCTTGCCGCGGTGCCGGGTCAGCCAGGGCAGCGCCTCGATGAGGATCTGTGCCTTGGGCAGCGCGGTGTGTTTGCGGGCGGTGGGCTGGCCGCCGGGGTCCTTGCTCATGAGGAGTACGCGCTGTTCTCGTGGACGTAGTCCGCGGTGAGGTCGTTCGTCCAGATGGTCGCGGTCTGATCGCCCGCCGCCAGGTCGGCGGTGATGACGACCTCGCGGTAGCGCATGTCGACCAGGTCGCGGTCCTCGCCCACGGAACCGTTCTTGCAGACCCATACGCCGTTGATGGCGACGTTCAGCCGGTTCGGGTCGAAGGCGGCGGAGGTCGTGCCGATCGCGGAGAGCACCCGGCCCCAGTTGGGGTCCTCGCCGTGCAGGGCGCACTTGAGGAGGTTGTTGCGGGCGATGGACCGGCCGACCTCGACGGCGTCGGCCTCGCTCGCGGCGTTGACCACCTCGACCTTGATGTCCTTGCTGGCGCCCTCGGCGTCGCCGATGAGCTGCCGGCCGAGATCGTCGCAGACCTCGCGGACGGCCTCGGCGAACTCGGCGTACTCCGGGGTGACTTCGGCCGCACCGGAGGCGAGGAGGAGGACGGTGTCGTTGGTGGACATGCAGCCGTCGGAGTCGACCCGGTCGAAGGTGACGCGGGTGGCGTCCCGCAGCGCCTTGTCCAGGACGTCGGCTTCGAGGTCGGCGTCGGTGGTGAGCACGACCAGCATGGTGGCGAGGCCGGGGGCGAGCATGCCGGCGCCCTTGGCCATGCCGCCGACGGTCCAGCCGTCCCTGGTCACCACGGCCGTCTTGTGCACGCTGTCGGTGGTCTTGATGGCGATGGCGGCCTTCTCGCCGCCGTGCGCGGAGAGTTCGGCGGCGGCCTTCTCGACGCCGGGCAGGAGCTTGTCCATCGGCAGCGTGACGCCGATGAGCCCGGTGGAGGCGACGGCGACCTCGCCCGCGTTCAGGGACAGGACGTCGGCCACCTTCTCGGCGGTGGCGTGCGTGTCCTGGAAGCCCTGGGGGCCCGTACAGGCGTTGGCGCCGCCGGAGTTGAGGACGACGGCGGAGACGAGTCCGCCCTTGAGGACCTGCTCCGACCAGAGGACGGGGGCGGCCTTGACGCGGTTGGAGGTGAAGACGCCCGCGGCGGCCAGGCGGGGGCCGGTGTTGACCACGAGGGCCAGGTCGGGGTTGCCGTTCTCCTTGATGCCGGCGGCGATGCCCGCCGCCGTGAATCCCTTGGCTGCCGTCACACTCACGGCGCGACTCCGATCGTTGTGAGCCCGGTGGTCTCGTCGAGGCCGAGGGCGATGTTCATGCTCTGCAGGGCGCCGCCCGCGGTGCCCTTGGCGAGGTTGTCGATGGCGCTGATCACGATGACGCGGCCGGCCGCCTCGTCGTACGCGACCTGGATCTGTACGGCGTTCGAGCCGTACACGGCGGCGGTCGCGGGCCACTGCCCCTCGGGGAGCAGGTGGACGAACGGCTCGTCGGCGAAGGCCTTGGCGTACGCGTCCCGGACGGACTCGGCGGTGACGCCCGCCTTGGCCTTGGCGCTGCTGGTGGCGAGGATGCCGCGCGGCATCGGGGCCAGGGTCGGCGTGAAGGAGACGGTGACCGGGGTGCCCGCGGCGGCGCTGAGGTTCTGGATCATCTCGGGGGTGTGCCGGTGGGCGCCGCCGACCCCGTACGGGGACATGTTCCCCATGACCTCCGAGCCGAGCAGGTGGGGCTTGGCGGCCTTGCCCGCGCCGGAGGTGCCGGACGCGGCGACGATCACCGCTTCGGGCTCGACGAGGTCCGCCGCGTGCGCCGGGGAAGAGCGCGAGGGAGACGGCGGTCGGATAGCAGCCGGGGACCGCGATGCGCTTGGCGCCCGCCAGCGCGGCGCGGGCGCCGGGCAGTTCGGGCAGGCCGTAGGGCCAGGTGCCGGCGTGCGGGCTGCCGTAGAACTTCTCCCAGTCGCCCGCGTCCTGCAGCCGGAAGTCGGCGCCCATGTCCACCACGAGGACGTCGGGGCCGAGCTGCTCGGCGACGGCGGCGGACTGCCCGTGGGGCAGCGCGAGGAAGACGACGTCGTGGCCCGCGAGAACCTCGGCGGTGGTCGGCTCCAGGACGCGGTCGGCGAGGGGGAGCAGATGCGGTTGCAGCGCGCCGAGGCGCTCGCCCGCGTTCGAGTGCGCCGTGAGGGCGCCGATCTCCACCTCGGGGTGGGCGAGGAGCAGGCGCAGCAACTCGCCGCCCGCGTACCCACTCGCCCCTGCCACTGCTGCGCGTACCGCCATGGAACCTCCTCCTGAATGGCATGACTATACGTCTAGGCGCAGGTTTATGCAAAGGGCCAAGAGGCGGGCAGGCGGCGACAGCCGGACCGCAAACTTAGGCAAGGGTACCCTTAGTTGACGTACGCGGGGAACGGGACGACGGGGCCCGAAAATCACGTGCCGCCCCGTCCCGGCCGCGCTACCGTCAGCCGTATGAACGTCATCGGCCTCTGCCTCACCGCGACCGCGCGAGCGCCCCGCTCGCCGGCCGCCGCCGCCTGACGTACGTACGTCCCGCACTCTCCACCGGCGACCGGAAACGGCCCCGCCGGTGGTTCCGTGGTCCTCTCCTCATATCTCATCCCGGTTCCGGTGATCGCACGGGCCGTCTTCCGGTGCCTCCCGTCGCGACGCGAAGGAGCCACTCCCATGAAGACTCCCCTGAAGACCGGGCCGAGCACCGAGGACGTCGTCCGTACGTTCGTCGACTACTACGAGGAACGCGGGCACCGCAGGATCACCGGCTCGACCCTGCTGCCGCCGCCCGGCGACCCGGTGCTCTTCACCACCTCGGGGGTGCATCCGCTCATCCCGTACCTCGAAGGGCGCCCGCACCCCCTCGGCACCCGGCTCGTCAACGTGCAGCGGTGTCTGCGCACCACGGACCTCGACGAGGTCGGCGACCCCACCCATCTGACCGTGTTCGAGATGCTCGGCACCTGGTCACTCGGCGACTACGAGGGCCCGCAGAGCCTCGACTGGGGCTATGAGCTGCTGACGGAGGGGTTCGGCGTCGATCCCGGGCTGCTGCACGCCACGGTCTTCGGCGGTGACGAGCGGACCGGGCCCGATACCGCCTCCCTGGAGCTGTGGCAGGAGCGAGGGGTGCCGGTGGAACCGACCGGCGAGGACAACTGGTGGCCCAGCGGATCGGCCGGGCCGTGCGGGCCCGACTCGGAGATCTTCCTGTGGACCGGCGACGGGCCGCCTCAGTCGACGCCCACGCGCGACGAGCGCTGGGTGGAGGTGTGGAACCACGTGATGATGCGTCACCGCCGCCTCGACGACGGCTCGCTCGTACCGCTGGCCCGGCGCAACGTCGACACCGGCCTCGGCCTGGAGCGGCTGGCCTCGCTGCTCCAGGGCCGGCGGTCGGTGTTCGAGTGCGACGTCTTCGAGCCCTGGCGGCGGCTCGTACCGGGCCTGTGGCCGCTGGACGAGCCGTCGCTGCGGCTGGTCTGCGACCATCTGCGCTCGGCCGTCGTGGTGATCGGCGACGGTGTCGGCCCAGCCGCCTCAGGACGCGGCTATGTGCTGCGCCGGCTGGTGCGGCGCGTCCTCACCGTGCTGTGGCGGGACGACGCCTCGCGCACGCTCGGCGACCTCCCGGAGGATCTGGTGCGGCATACCCGGGACCGCTTCCGGCAGGACACCGACCCGGGCGCCGTGCGCCGGGTCCTGGCCGACGAGGAGCGCCGCTTCAGGCGGCTCCTGGAACGCGGGCGGCAGGTGCTGGCCCGGCCCCGCTTCCGGGGGCCGTTGGGCGAGGAGGACCTCCGCTATCTGCACGACACCCATGGCCTGCCGCGCGAGCTGGTGGTGAGCCTGCGCGCCCGGGGCTAGCGGGCGTCCTCGGCGGTGCGGTCCGCGCGCTTCTGGGCCTGCTCGGCCTGCTTCTCCTTGATCCGCACCGCTTCCTTGCGGACCTCGGCCTGGGTGGCGCGCTCCTGGCGCAGCCAGCCGGGCATCTCGTCCTTCAGGGCGTCGATCTGCTCGGTGGTGAGCGGCTCGGTGATCCCGCCGCGGGCGAGGCCCGCGATGGAGACGCCGAGCTTGGCGGCGACGACGGGGCGGGGGTGGGGGCCGGTGCGCCGCAGATCCTGGAGCCACTGGGGCGGATCGGCCTGCAGCGCGTTCAGCTCGCTGCGCGAGACGACGCCCTCCTGGAACTCGGTGGGCGTGGCCTGGAGGAGCACACCCAGCTTCTTCGCCGCGGTCGCGGGCTTCATGGTCTGGGTGTTCTGGTGCGACGTCATGGTGTCAAGGGTATCGAGCATGTGCGCCACCTCTGACCACGGCGGGTAGCCTGGCGAGGTGACAGGCTCGGAAGTGACCCCTTCGTTCCGGCTCGCCTACGTCCCGGGGGTGACGCCCACCAAGTGGGTGCGTATCTGGAACGAGCGGCTGCCCGACGTCCCCCTGACCCTTGTGCAGGTCTCCCCCGCCGAGGCACATGACGTGCTGCGCGCGGGCGGCGCCGACGCCGGGTTCGTACGCTTGCCGATCGACCGTACGGATCTCAGCGCGATCCCCCTCTACACCGAGACCACGGTCGTCGTGATCCCCAAGGACCACGTCGTGGCCGCGGTCGACGAGGTGTCCCCCGAGGACCTCGCCGACGAGATCGTGTTCCACCCGCTGGACGAGACGCTGGAGTGGGAGCGGCGCCCGGGGCAGCCCGCCGCCGAGCGCCCGGCGACGACGGCCGACGCGATCGAGCTGGTCGCCGCGGGAGTGGGCGTCCTCCTCGTCCCGCAGTCCCTCGCACGTCTGCACCACCGCAAGGACCTCACCTACCGCCCCGTGACCGACGCCCCCGAGTCGCGCGTGGCCCTGTCGTGGCCGGAGGACGCCACCACGGACCTGGTCGAGGACTTCATCGGCATCGTCCGGGGCCGGACGGTCAACAGCTCGCGGGGCCGGACGCCGACCCCGGCGGTGAAGGAGAAGCCGCAGGCCAAGGCCAAGCCCGCGGCCCAGCCCAAGAAGAAGCCCGCGTCCCGCCCCAAGGCCGCCAAGCGCGGCAAGCCGCGGCGCCGGTCGTAAGCCGCGCGGAGACGTGGAAGGGGCCTCCCGCCGAGCGGCGGGAGGCCCCCTTGTCCACGTACCGGATCAGTCGGTGCCGCGGGCGTCAGCCCAGGATCGACAGCGCCTGGTTGAGCGTCGCGGACGGGCGCATGACCTTGGTGGCCTTGTCGACGTCCGGCTGGTAGTAGCCGCCGATGTCGGCCGGGGAGCCCTGCACCGCGATCAGTTCGTCGACGATGGTCTGCTCCTGCTCGGCCAGCGTCTTGGCCAGGGCCGCGAACGCCTCCGCGAGCTGGGTGTCCTCGGTCTGCTTGGCCAGCTCCTGCGCCCAGTACAGGGCGAGGTAGAAGTGGCTGCCGCGGTTGTCGATGCCCCCGAGGCGGCGGCTCGGCGACTTGTCGTTCTCCAGGAACGTGGCCGTGGCGCGGTCCAGGGTGTCGGCGAGGATCTGCGCGCGGGCGTTGCCCGTGGTGGTGGCGAGGTGCTCGAAGCTCACCGCGAGGGCGAGGAACTCACCGAGGCTGTCCCAGCGGAGGTAGTTCTCCTTGACCAGCTGCTGGACGTGCTTCGGGGCGGAGCCGCCGGCGCCGGTCTCGAAGAGGCCGCCGCGTTCATCAGCGGGACGACCGACAGCATCTTGGCGCTGGTGCCCAGCTCCAGGATGGGGAAGAGGTCGGTGAGGTAGTCGCGCAGGACGTTGCCGGTGACGGAGATGGTGTCCTCGCCGCGGCGGATGCGCTCCAGGGAGAACGCGGTGGCCTCGACCGGCGACATGATCCGGATGTCCAGGCCCGCGGTGTCGTGGTCGGCGAGGTACTGCTTGACCTTGCCGATGAGCACGGCGTCGTGGGCGCGGGTCTCGTCCAGCCAGAACACGGCCGGGCTGCCGGTGGCGCGGGCGCGCGTGACGGCGAGCTTGACCCAGTCCTGGATCGGGGCGTCCTTGGTCTGGCACATGCGGAAGATGTCACCGGCGGCGACGGCCTGCTCCAGGACGACCTTGCCCGCGCCGTCCAGGACCCGGACGGTGCCGGTGGTCTGCACCTCGAAGGTCTTGTCGTGGCTGCCGTACTCCTCGGCCTTCTGCGCCATCAGGCCGACGTTCGGGACGGAGCCCATGGTCGCCGGGTCGAAGGCGCCGTTGACGCGGCAGTCGTCGATGACGACCTGGTAGATGCCCGCGTAGCTGCTGTCCGGCAGGACGGCCAGGGTGTCGTGCTCCTCGCCGTCCGGGCCCCACATGTGGCCGGAGGTGCGGATCATGGCCGGCATCGAGGCGTCGACGATGACGTCGCTCGGGACGTGCAGGTTGGTGATGCCCTTGTCGGAGTCGACCATGGCCAGCTCCGGGCCCTCGGCCAGCTCGGCCTCGAAGGACGCCTTGATCTGCTCGCCCTCGGGGAGCGACTCCAGGCCCTTGAAGATGCCGCCCAGACCGTCGTTCGGGGTCAGGCCGGCGGCGGCGAGGGCCTCGCCGTACGCGGCGAAGGTCTTCGGGAAGAAGGCGCGGACCACGTGGCCGAAGACGATCGGGTCGGAGACCTTCATCATCGTGGCCTTGAGGTGCACGGAGAACAGCACGCCCTGCGACTTGGCGCGGGCGACCTGCTGCTTGAGGAACTCGCGGAGCGCCGCGACGCGCATGACGGCGGCGTCGACGACCTCGCCCGCGAGGACCGGTACGGACTCGCGCAGGACGGTGGTGGAGCCGTCGTCACCGACCAGCTCGATGCGCAGCGAGCCGTTCTCGGTGATCACCGCGGACTTCTCGGTGGAGCGGAAGTCGTTCTCGCCCATGGTGGCGACGTTCGTCTTCGACTCGGAGGTCCAGGCGCCCATGCGGTGCGGGTGGGCCTTGGCGTAGTTCTTGACCGACGCGGGGGCGCGGCGGTCGGAGTTGCCCTCGCGCAGGACCGGGTTGACGGCGCTGCCCTTGACCTTGTCGTAGCGGGCGCGGATGTCGCGCTCCTCGTCGGTCTTCGGGTCGTCCGGGTAGTCGGGGAGCGCGTAGCCCTGGCCCTGCAGCTCGGCGATCGCGGCCTTGAGCTGCGGGATCGAGGCCGAGATGTTGGGCAGCTTGATGATGTTCGCCCCGGGCGTCTTCGCCAGCTCGCCGAGCTCCGCGAGGGCGTCGTTGATGCGCTGGCCCTCTTCGAGGCGCTCGGGGAAGCTCGCGATGATCCGGCCCGCGAGCGAGATGTCACGGGTCTCCACGCTGACACCTGCCGTCGAGGCGTAGGCCTGGACCACCGGCAAGAACGAATGGGTCGCCAGGGCCGGGGCCTCGTCAGTGTGGGTGTAGATGATGGTCGAGTCAGTCACCGGGTGCTCCGCTCCGCGTCTGCAACATTGCTCGACATCAAGATATCTCCTCCCTCCCCCCGTACGGACAGGGCCCTGGGCACCTCTTTCTGCGTAGACACTGTCTACGCGATCTAGTAGACAGTGTCTATGAGTACGGAGACGAGTGCGGAGAACACACGGGACGCCGGGCTGCGGGCCCGGCTGGTGGACGTGGGCGTCGAGCTTCTGGCCGCCGAGGGCGTGCAGGCGCTGACCCTGCGGGAGATCGCCCGCAGGGCGGGGGTCTCGCACGGGGCTCCCCGGCGCCACTTCCCCACGCATGTGGCGCTGCTGTCGGCGATCGCGCGACGGGGGTACGCGGCGCTGGCCGCCGAGGTGGCGGGAGCCGTGACCGACGGGGACGCGCGTACGCGGCTGAAGGCGCTGAGCCGCGCCTACCTCGGCTTCGCGGCGGAGAACCGCGGCATGTTCGAGCTGATGTTCCGCCACGACCTGCTGGAGAGCGACGGACTCGGCCTGCGGGAGACCAGCCTGCCGCTCTTCGACGTCCTGGTCGGTCTCGTCGCCGAAGCGCGCCCCGCGTCCGGCGCAGGGGCACGGGTCACCGCGGGGGCCCTGTGGGCGAACCTGCACGGCATCGCCCAGCTGTGGGAGTGGGGCAGCCTGCGGCTGGCGTCCGGGGCCGCGGACGTGGAACCGCTGATCGAGGCTGCGCTGGACGAGCGTCGGGCCGGCGGAACGGTGACCGCCGGGCCGCGAGCGCGGCGGGCGTCCGCTCCGGGGGCAGTGCAGCGGCGTCTGACCCTCGCGTGCAGCGTCATCGGTGCCATGGTCGTCGCCCTGGACGGCACCGTCCTGACCGTCGTCCAGCCCGCGCTCCAGCATGATCTGGACGCCTCGTTCGCGCAGGCGCAGTGGACCAGCACCGGCTATCTGATCGCCGTGGCGAGCCTGCTGGTCTTCGCGGGGCGGCTCGGCGACCGGTACGGGCATCGGCGGGTCTTCGCCGTCGGAACCCTCGGCTTCGCGCTCGCCTCGGCGGGGGTCGGCCTCGCGTCCGGCATCGGGTGGGAGATCGCGCTGCGCGTCGCCCAGGGAGTGTTCGGCGCGCTGCTCCAGCCCGCCACGCTCGGGATGCTGCGGGCCGCGTACCCGGCGGACCGGCTCGGGATGCCGATCGCGGTGCGCACCAGCGCGATCGGGCTCGCGGCGGCGGCCGGGCCGGTGGTCGGCGGGGCGCTCGCGACGGAACTGGGCTGGCGTTCGGTGTTCTTCCTGAGCGTGGTTCCCGCGCTGTTGATCGGCGTACTGGCGCTGGTGGTCCGCGTGCCCGCTCCGCCTCGCCGCGGGACCGCGGCCGGGCTCGACCTGCCCGGTGCCGCGCTGTTCGCCATCTCTCTCGCCTGCCTCGTGCACACGCTGGTCGGCGTCGCGGCGGGCGGCCGGCCGGCGGCCACCGTGCTCGGGGCGTGTGCGGCGGCGCTCGCGGCGGCCGCGTTCCTCCGGCACGAACGGCGCGCCGCGAGCCCGCTGATACCGCCCCGCCTGATCGGCTCGGCCGCGGTCGGGCCCGCCCTCGGCGTCCTGGTGGCGGCCTCCGCGGCGATGTTCGGGACGCTGTTCGTGGCGACGTACTTCCTTCAGGACGTACGGGGGCTCGACCCGCTGCACAGCGCGGTGCGGGCGCTGCCGCTCGCGGTCATGATGATCGTGAGCGCGCCGTGCGCGGCGGTGCTGCTGCTGCCGGTACGGCCCGCGCGGGACGATCACGGCCGCCATGGCGGTGCTCGCACTCGGCGTCCTCGCCCTGTCCCGGCTGGACCAGGCGGCGGGGCCGGTGGCGGTCGGCGGTGGGTTCCTGCTGGTCGGCGCCGGGTTCGGCACGGTGATGGTCGCCGCGACAGCCGTCGTCGTACGGCATGCCCCGGTGACCGACGAGGGCGTGGCGGGCGGCCTCCAGCAGACCGCGATGAACGTCGGCCCGACGCTGGGCATCGCCATGGCCACCACGCTGATGACCGCCCTCGCGGGCACGCGCGCACGGCACGGGGCCGCACTGGACCGACGGCGCGTTCCTCAGCGGGATGGGCCCGACCCTGACGGCGCTCGGCGGCGTGGGCGGCGCTCGGCGCGGTGGCGGGGACGAGGCTGCCGGGGCGGGCGACGAACACAGGGGCGGCGCCCAAGCCGCCGGTCTCCCCTCAGCAAGGTGCCCGGCGACCGGAACCTGCCGCCGACCCCGCGTCGACGGCTCGGCGCGATGGCCGCGACCACACTGCCGGGCCGGGTGGCGAGAACCCGGAACCACAACGCCGGACCCCATCGGCAAGATGACCGACGACCCCGACCAGCGGCCCCGACCCCGGAACCCGCCGCCAACCCCGCACCGACCACCCAACACGACGGCCAGCCACCACACTGCCGGACCGCGCCGCAAACGCCCGGGCGGCGACCAGTCGTCGGGAGCAGCGGCGGGAGCCCCGGGTGCATGAGTCCGTGCCCCCGGTCATCCACGCGCCCCCCGACCGGCGTCGCTAGCGGCCACCCCCAGACCCACCCCCCAGCACCGCGTCCACCATCCGCAAGGCCGCCCGTGACTGCTTCTCGTTCTGTTCGCGGCTGTCCAGACGCAGCGTGAAGGCGGCGCTGGTCACCGCCATGGAGCCATCCGGGGTGACGCCGCATTCGGAGACGCAGCCGAGGCTGGTCCCGCCGTGGAACCAGATGCCGTCGCGGCGGCCGGCCACCGGGCGCCAGGCGATGCCTAGGCCGTAGCGGACCCCGGCGGCGGACACCCAGTCCTGCACGGGCACGGTCTGCTTCATCGCCGCCAGCTGGGCCGGGCGCAGCAGGCGTCCGTCGAGCAGGGCGCGCAGGAAGACACCGTGGTCGCGGGGTGTCGAGATGAGGCAGCCGTCCGCGCCGCCGCCGAAGCCGAGGGTGGTGTCGACGGGCCGGGTGCCGTTCGGGAAGTACGTGTAGCCGGTGGCCGTCGGCCCCGGCACGTAGGACGACGTGCCGGGGGCGAGGGTGTCGCGCAGGCCGAGCGGTTCGATGATCCGCTCGTGGAGTTCCTGGGCCCAGGGGTGGCCCGTGACCGCCTCGACGAGCAGCCCGGCGACGACGTAGTTCGTGTTGGAGTAGCTCCAGCGCCGCTCCCCCGCCGGGTCGCCGGCGTCGGGCAGCCACTGCGGGGGCTTGCTCAGGGCGGCCTTCAGCTGCTCCTCGGGGGTCTGGGAGCGGAAGCGGTTGCGCCGGTAGGCCTCCGGGGTGAGGTCGTCCGGGTCCGCTCCGAGGGCGACGTAGTCGTTCAGGCCGCTGGTCTGCCGCAGCAGGTTGGTGACGGTGATCCGGCGGCCGTCGTTGCCGTGGCCCTGGATCGCGCCGGGCAGCCACCGTTCGACGGTGTCGGTGAGCTTCAGCCGCCCCTCACCCACGAGTTGGAGGAGGAGGGTCGCCGTGAACGTCTTGGTGTCGCTGCCGATCCGGTAGTACGCGTTCCACGGCACCGGGTCCTTCGCCGTGAGGTCGGCGACGCCCGCGCGGGCGGCCGTGCGGCCGTGCGGGCCCCGCACCTCGGTGAGGACGCCGGTCACTCCGGTGGCGTGGAGGGCGTCCACGTGACGTTGCAGGGCCGGTTCCCGGCGGGGGGCCGCCGCCGAGGCGGAGGGCGCCGCCCCCGTGAGCAGCGCCGCGGTGGCCGCCGCGAGCCCCGTACGCCTGCTGATGTCCGTCATGAGTGGTCCTCCGGCTTCGGGCAGGTGAGGTCGGCTGGCGGCGCAGCGTGCCGTCGCGCAGGTAGGTGTTGACGGCGCGGTCGGCGCACGGGACGGGGGTCAGGCCGTCGTTCCCGCGGCCGTAGACGCCGTGCGCGCGGATGTCCGCCGTCAGGAGGCGCGATCCGGTGAGCCTGCGGTGCAGGGCGAGGGCGCCTTCGTAGGGCACGTTGTTGTCGTGGCGGGCCTGGAGCAGCAGGACGGGCACGGCGTTGCCGATCCTCGTGCCGGGTTCGCGGGGCGCGCTCTCCCAGAACGCGCACGGGGCGATCATGCTGTTGACGTACGGGCCGAAGACCGGCTGGGTGGCGTGGCTGCGCCGCATGTTCTTCCAGTACGTCTCCGGGTTCTTCGGCCAGCCGCCCGCGGGCCAGCCTCCGTCGCCGCACATGAAGAGCGCGCCGCCGACCATGCTGTCCGCCAGCTCCGGTGAGGAGAGGAGGGCGAGGAGTCCGGCGAGCGCCGGGCCCGGCTCGATGTCCTCGCCGGCCGCGGCCTTCTTCAAGTCGGCAACGATGGAGGCCAGTTGGGCGTCGTACTCCTCGTGCTGGACGAGCTGCTTGAAGATCATCCGCAGCAGCGGCGCGTTGAGGCGCTGCCCCTCGACCGGGATGGGGTGGCGTTCGGCCCGCTCCAGCAGCGCACGCACGTCCGCCCGCACCCGGCCGCCCAGTGCCGCCTCGGCGGGCGCTCCCGAGCGCTGGAACAGCTCGTACTGCGTGGCCGCCGGGTCGGTCGAGGAGTCCAGGACGACGCGGTCGGCGCGGCGCGGGAAGAGCTGGGTGTAGACGGCGCCGAGGTCGGCGCCGTAGGAGACGCCGTAGTACGACAGCTTGCGTTCGCCGAGGGCGGTGCGGATGGCGTCCATGTCGCGGGCGACGTTGCGGGTGGAGGCGTGCGGGAGCAGCGTCGCGTTGTCGCCGCGCTCGTGGCAGCGGCGCGCGGTGTCCCGGGCGGCGCGCACCGACGCTCGAAGTCGGGCGCGCGTGGTCGTCGGCGGGGGCGGGGCCGGGCGCGGGGCGGGCCCGCAGGTGAGCGGGGTGCTCTCGCCGAGGAAGCGGGGGTCGAAGCCGATCAGGTCGTAGTGGTCGGCGGCGTCCTTCAGCGTGGGCCGCAGGGCGAGGGTGTGGGCGAGTCCGGTGCCGCCCGGGCCGCCGGGGTTGGAGAGCAGGATGCCGAGCGGCTCGGGCGACGTCGCCTTGACGCGGGAGATGGCGAGCTGGATCGTACGGCCGCCGGGGTCTGCGTAATCGAGGGGCACGGTGACCTTCGCGCACTGCGCACCCGCCTCCTTCAGCTCCCTCTGGTCGGCCGGGCAGCGGCCCCAACTGAGCGTCTGGCGCGTCTCCTTGGGCACGTCGGGAGGGGCCGCGGCGGCCACTGTGCCCGCGAGGAGACCGGCCAGCCCCAGGCCCGCGGTGAGGGTCGAGACGACGCGCATCGTGCTCCCTTGGTCCGTCGGTGTCCGCTCCGGCCCACCCGGCCGGAGACGATCACCACGCTAGGGAGGCACGCGGCACACCACCATCGGGCCACCGGGCCCAACACCCCTGGGGACAGCCCCCGTACGCCCCCTCCGGTTCCCCCGAGGCCGTGCGGCCTTGCCCTGGAGTCCGCTCCAGCTCCTAGGGTCGGAGGCGACCACGGAGCACCAGCCAGGAGGTACCACCATGACCGCCCTTCCCACCCGCCGGCTCGGCGCGCTGACGGTCTCGGCCCAGGGACTCGGATGCATGGGGATGAGCCAGGCCTACGGCGCGTCGGACGATACCCAGTCGATCGCGACGATCCACCGCGCCCTCGACCTCGGCGTCACCCTGCTCGACACCTCCGACTTCTACGGCACCGGCCACAACGAGGAGCTGATAGGCCGCGCCCTCGCGGGCTCCCGCCGCGAACAGGCCGTCGTCGCCACCAAGTTCGGCTTCGCCAACCGCCTGGGCGAGCCCCCCTACATCCGGGGTGACGCCGCGTACGTCCGCGAGGCCTGTGACGCCTCGCTGCGCCGCCTCGGCGTCGACCACATCGACCTGTACTACGTGCACCGGGTCGACAAGACCGTGCCGATCGAGGAGACCGTCGGCGCGCTCGCCGAGCTGGTCGAGGCGGGCAAGGTACGCCACCTCGGGCTCTCCGAGGCCGGCGCGGACACGATCCGCCGGGCGCACGCCGTGCATCCGATCGCCGCGCTGCAGAGCGAGTGGTCACTGTGGACCCGCGACCTGGAGGCGGAGATCGCGCCGGTCTGCCGGGAACTGGGCATCGGCCTCGTGCCGTTCTCCCCGCTCGGCCGCGGCTTCCTCACCGGCCGCTACACCTCGCTCGACGCGCTCCCCGAGGACGACCTGCGGCGCACCCAGCCCCGCTTCGCCGACGGCAACCTGGAGCGGAACCTCGCCATCGTGGACGCCCTGAACGCGCTCGCCGCCGAGAAGGGCGTCACCGCCGGGCAGCTCGCGCTGGCCTGGGTGCAGCACCGCGGCGACGACGTCGTGCCGATCCCGGGCACGCGCCGCGAGAAGTACCTGGAGGAGAACGTCGCGGCCGCACGCTGGAGCTGTCCGCCGAGGATCTCGCCGCCATCGACGCGGCGGCCCCCGCGGACAGGGTCGCGGGCCCAGCGGTACGACGAGCGCAGCATGTCGGTGGTCGACAAGTAGCGGTTAACCTGCCGGTATGCCTGCCGGTGCGTCCTCCTTCCACCCCGTCGCGGAGGTCCTCGCCCACCTCGTCGGCGAGTGGCGCGTGACCCGCACGGTCCGCGACCTCACCGACGGGTCCGAGGGCCATTTCACGGGTACGACGCTCTTCTCGCCGCTGCCGACGCCGCCGCTGCCCGCCTCGGAGGAGGGCGGACTCCTCCACCACGAGGCGGGCACCTTCACCTGGCACGGCGTCGCACGCCCCGCCGAACGCACCCTGCGCTTCCTGCCGGGCGCCGCCCCGGGCACGGCCCGCGTCGAGTTCGCCGACGGCCGCTTCTTCCACGACCTGGACCTGCGCACCGGCCGCCACGAAACGGACCACCCGTGCGCGGCGGACCTCTACCGGGGCGAGTTCGAGGTGTACGACGCGGACCACTGGCGCACCCGGTGGCGCGTCGGCGGCCCCGCCAAGGACCTGCTGCTCGTCACGGAGTACGTACGGGCCGCCCAGGGCCCGCCAGGTCACTGACTACCCAGCGCCATCCAGTCCTCCGGGGCGTCCAGGGCCTTGAACCCGGCCTTCCCGTAGAGGCCGTGCGCGTCGGCCGTGGCCAGGAGCACGCGGCGCAGGCCGAACGGCTCCAGATACGCGCGGACCGCGTCCACGAGGGCGGTGCCGAGCCCGCCGCCGCGCGCGGCCGGGGAGACGTACACGTCGCAGAGCCAGGCGAAGGTGGCCCGGTCGGTCACCACGCGGGCGTACGCCACCTGCTCCCCCGAACTCACGTCATACGCACCGAAGTTGAGCGACCCGGCGATCGCCGCGTCCTGCTTGGCGCGGCTGCGGCCGAGGGCCCAGTACGCGTCCGTGGAGAGCCACTGGTGGACGCGTGCCGCGTCGATGCGGGCGGGGTCGGCGAAGATCTCGTACGTGCCGAGGAGCGTGCTGCTGTCGTTCATGCCCCGACCCTGCCAGCACTCCGCGCGTCCCGTCGACCGCTTTCCGCCCGGGGCTACCCGCGGACCTCGTCGCAGGCCGCCCGCAGCCTGCGCACCCCCTCGCCGATCTCCCCCACCCCCGCGACCGCCGCGAAGCTCAGGCGGACGTACGGCCGCAGGGGGCTCCGCCGCGTAATAGGGGCGGCCGGGGGCCACGGCCACGCGGCGCAGGGCGGCCGGATGCCAGCGCCGCCTCGTCGGTGCCGTCGGGCAGCCGCACCCAGAGGAGGTAGCCGCCCGCGGGGATGTGCGGCATCGCCAGCTCGGGGAGGTTCAGCCGCAGCGCTGCGGCCATGGCGTCCCTGCGCACCCGCAACTCGCCCGCGACGGACCGCAGGTGGCGCGGCCAGGCCGGGGAGCCGACCAGTTCGAGCGCCGCCTCCTGGAGGCGGCGCGGCAACGAAGAAGTGGTCGACGATGCCTGGATGGCGCGCAGCCGCTCCAGAACCGGCCCGCGCGCGGCGAGGGCACTCACCCGGAAGCTCGGCGAGGTGGCCTTGGTGAGCGAGCAGACGTGCACGACGACGCCGTCGCCGTCGTCGGCGCAGAGCGGCGGCGGCAGCGGCCCGGCGTCCTCGTGGACGAGGCGGCGCACGAAGTCGTCCTCGACGACGAACGCTCCCGCCTCGCGGGCGATCCGCAGGACCTCGGGGCGGCGCTCGGCGGAGAGCACGGCCCCGGTCGGGTTCTGGAACAGCGGCTGGCAGACGAAGACGCGGGCGCCCGTCGCGCGGAAGGCGGCCGCCAGGAGCTGCGGGCCACCGCGTCCGTGTCGACGGGCACCGGCACGGGACGCATCCCCGCCGCGCGGGCGATCGCCAGCATGCCCGGGTAGGTGGGCGACTCGACGAGCACCGGCGCCCCCGGCGGCGCGAGCGCGCGCAGCGCCGTGGTCAGCGCGCTCTGCCCGCCCGCCGTGATCAGTACCTCGGCGGCCGTGACGGCCCCGCCGATGCCCCGCGCGAACCACTCCCGCAGCTCCGGCAGGCCGTCGAGCGAGGCCTGCCCCACGCCCCCGGGCCGCCGCCCCCGCCCCGCGCGAGCGCCGCGGCCATCGCGCGCTCGGGCTGGAGGGAGGCGTCGAGGTAGCCGCCGTTGAACTCGATGACCCCCGGTGACCGGGGCGGCGAGCGTGGCGAGCACCCCGGACGCGTCGACCGCGCGCGGCGCAGGCTCGGCCGTGGCGTCGGCGCTCAGCGACACCTCCTGCCACGAGGTGTCCCCGGCCGGCACGGCGGGCGCCGACGGCTCGGCGCGGAAGACACCGGAGCCGGGACGGGTGACGACGAGCCCTTCGGCGGCCAGCTGCGCGAGGGCCCGCGACACGGTCACCGGGCTCACCCGGAACCGTTCCACGAGCGACCGGCTCGACGGCAGCTTCTCGCCGGGTGAGTAGCGGTCCACCTCGCTCCGCAGCCGTTTCGCCAGTTCACTCACGCTGCTACTCTCTTGCATGACAGCACAGGATAGCGCTACTCGTCCGCAGCGGATAGCGGTCGCCGAAGCCACCACGGACCCGGAAGGCACCACGGACCCGGGAGGCACCCCCGCCCCGCACGGCTCACGCCGTACCGGCACCGTGCTCGCCGCGCTCAGCGTCACCGCCTTCTCGCTCACCTTCCCCGCCACCGCCTGGGGCCTCGAAGGCATCGGCCCCTGGAGCCTCGTCACCCTGCGCGGCGCGCTGAGCGCCCTGATCGCGGGCGGCTGCCTGCTCGCCCTGCGCGTCCCGGTGCCGCACCGCCGCCACTGGGCGGGGCTCGTGGTGGTCGGCGCCGGTGTGGTCGTCGGCTTCCCGCTGCTGACCACGCTGGCCCTGCAGACCTCCACCACCGCGCACGCGGCCGTGGTCGTCGGCCTGCTCCCGCTGACGACCGCCGTCTTCTCGGCGCTGCGGACCGGGCGCGCCCCTCCCGCACGTTCTGGGCGGCGGCGCTCGCCGGGGCCGCCGCCGTCATCGCGTTCACCGTGCAGCAGAGCGGCGGCGCGCTGTCCGCCGCCGACCTCTACCTCTTCGGCGCGCTGCTGATCTGCGCGGCCGGCTACACCGAGGGCGGCCGCCTGGCCCGTGAGATGCCCGGCTGGCAGGTCATCGGCTGGGGGCTGATGCTCTGCCTGCCGCTCAACCTGCTGGGCGCCGCCCTCGCCCTCCAGCACGAGTCCTTCCGGCTCACCGGCCACAGCACGGCGGGGCTGCTCTACGCCGCGATCGGCTCGCAGTTCCTCGGCCTGGTCGTCTGGTACCGCGGCATGGCGGCCATCGGGGTCCCCAAGGCCAGCCAGCTCCAGCTCGCCCAGCCGCTGCTGACCCTCGTCTGGTCGGTGTTCCTGCTCGGCGAGCACCTGCCCGTCGCCGCGCCCCTCACGGCGGCCGCCGTACTCGTCTGCATCGCGGTCACGCAGCGGGCCCGCGGCTGACTCGAAGCTGACCCGACCGGCGTCCGACCAGGCGCCGACTCCCGCCCTCCGCCCTAGACTGGAGGCCACGGATCGCGACCGCAGAGCGGGACGAGGGAGTACTCCACATGCGCGCAACCGTAGGAGACAGGCTGGTGGTCCACGGCCGGATCGTCGGGCAGCACGACCGGATCGCGGAGGTCGTCGAGGTGCTCGGCGCGGACGGCACTCCGCCGTACCGCGTCCGGTTCGAGGACGCCACGAGACGCTGATGTCGCCGGGCCCCGACACCGTCGTACGGCACGAGGACCCGGCCAACTAGGTCTGCGCGGCCGTCAGCGCGGCGGCCTCGCCGGTTCCTGGTAGTGGTCGGCGACCACCCGCGCCATCGCGCCGATCTTGTCGGCGCCGACCTCCTTGGCGGAGAAGTAGATGTGCCCGCGCACCTCGCTGAAGCCCTCGGCGTAGGTGAGGTGGCGGGACAGCTCCGCCGGGTCCTGCCAGGCGGCGGGCTGCGCCGGGTCACCGGCCTTGTAGAGGGCCTCGCCGATGTACAGGCGCACGCCCGTGCCGCGTACGACATCGCTCCACCACGGGACCAGCTTGGCGTAGTCCGCCGCGGGGAAGCCGATGTTCCAGTACACCTGCGGGACGATGTAGTCGAGCCAGCCCCTCGTCACCCAGCCGCGCGTGTCCGCGTACAGATCGTCGTACGTCTGCACGCCCGCCCGGGTGTCCGAACCCGTCGGGTCGGTCGCCTTGTTGCGCCAGACCGCGAAGGGGCTGATGCCGAACTGGGTGCGCGGCCGGGTCTTCTTGATCCGGCCGGACATCTCGCGCACCAGCCGGTCGATGTTGTCCCGGCGCCAGGAGGCGCGGTCCGTGAAGCCGCCGCCGTGGCGGGCGAAGGCGGCGTCGTCGTCGAAGGTCTGGCCCGCGACGGGGTACGGGTAGAAGTAGTCGTCCCAGTGCACCGCGTCCAGCGGATAGCGGCGGACCGCGTCGAGCATCGCGTCCTGCACGAAGCGGCGCACCTCGGGCAGGCCCGGGTTGTAGTACAGCTTCCCGCCGTAGGGCACCACCCAGTCGGGGTGCACGCGCGCGGGGTGCGTGGCCACCAGCCGCGAGGGGTCGGTGTGGTTCGCGATGCGGAAGGGGTTGAACCACGCGTGCAGCTCCAGGCCTCTGCGGTGCGCCTCCCTCACCGCGGTGCCCAGCGGGTCCCAGCCCGGGTTCTTGCCCTGCGTCCCGGTGAGGTACTCCGACCACGGCTCGTGCGGCGAGGGCCACAGGGCGTCGCGGTGGGCCGCACCTGGAAGACCACCGCGTTCAGTCTGCGGTTCACCGCCGAGTCGAGAAACGCCAGCAACTCGCTCCGCTGCTGCTGCGCGGTCAGGCCCGGTTTGGAGGGCCAGTCGCGGTTGACGACGGTCGCCAGCCACATGGCGCGCAGCTCCCGCTCCTTCTTCCGACGCCGGTCGGGGGCCGCCATCGCGTCCCCCGCCGTCGCCAGGCCCGCGATCGTCGCCGCGGCCACCACCGAGAAACCCCGACGTGACATACGCCTCATCTGTACGCCCCTGAGCTCGCTGTGTCCGGCACCTTTCGCCGGGTTGCGGCCAGCATGCCCGACCCGGCACGCCATGGACCCTCAGTTGCGGAGTAACGTTCACGGCCGAGGCAGGCACCATCCATACGGGGGACCTGCCGGCCCCATTGATCAGCGAAAGGCACGAGGTGACCGACTCCATGACCGATATCGCACGCGTCGGAGTGGTGGGCTGTGGCCAGATGGGCGCCGGAATCGCAGAGGTCTGCGCCCGCTCCGGACTGGATGTGAAGGTCGCGGAGACCACCGGCGAGGCCCTGGAGATCGGCCGCACGCGGCTGTACAACTCGCTCTCCAAGGCGGCCGAGCGCGGCAAGATCTCCGACGAGGAGCGGGACGCGGCGCTGGACCGGCTGAGCTTCACCACCGACCTCGGCGAGTTCGCCGACCGTGACCTCGTCATCGAGGCCGTGGTGGAGAACGAGCAGGTCAAGACCGAGATCTTCCAGGTGCTCGACCAGGTGGTGACCCGGCAGGACGCGATCCTCGCCTCGAACACCTCCTCCATCCCGCTGGTGAAGCTGGCCGTCGCGACCTCGCGGCCGGACCAGGTCATCGGCATCCACTTCTTCAACCCGGCGCCCGTGCAGCAGCTCGTCGAGCTGATCCCGGCGCTTACCACGTCCGAGGGCACCATCAGCCGGGCGCAGGTCATGGTCGAGAAGGTCCTCGGCAAGCACGCGATCCGCGCCCAGGACCGCTCGGGCTTCGTGGTCAACGCGCTGCTCATCCCGTACCTCCTCTCCGCGATCCGGATGTTCGAGTCGGGCATCGCGAGCCGCGAGGACATCGACAACGGCATGGAGATGGGCTGCGCCCACCCGATGGGCCCGCTCAAGCTCGCCGACCTGATCGGTCTGGACACGGTCGCCTCGGTCGCCGACTCCATGTACGCCGAGTACAAGGAGCCGCTGTACGCCGCGCCCCCGCTGCTCCAGCGCATGGTGGACGCGGGCCGCCTCGGCCGGAAGACCGGCTCGGGCTTCTACACGTACGCCTGACGCCCCGTGTGAACCCTCTGTGGTGACGGCCCGGCACTCCTTCGAGTGCCGGGCCCGCGGCGTTCACACACCGTGTGCGCGGTGGGCTCGCATATGCCCATCGCACACTCTCCCGCCCAGTCCGTCACGCGAGTTGACTTCCCGTGCGGAAGAAGGGGGGACGCGCCACTACAGAGAGGAGTGGACTCGTGACCACCGATGGCGAGCGTGCCGTGGTCCCGGAAGAACTCGCGGAGTTACGCCGCAGCCTGGACGTGGGCCTCGCCCGCGTCGACGGACGGCTGGCGTTGCTGACGCAGCACGACCAGCAGACCGCCAAGAACGTGGAGGCCCTGCAATCCCGGGTCACCGCCCTGGAACACACGCGCTGGCCGCTCCCCACGATCGTCGCTCTCGCGACGGTCGCGGCGCTCGCCGTGGCGGTCTGGCAGGCCCTCGGCCACTGACCACCGCACGGCTAGCGCGCGTCCTGGCCGAGGCGCAGATGGTGCAGGAGGAGCAGCGCCGCGGCCATGTTGGCGGCCGGGACCTCGCCGCGGGCCACCATGTCGGGGACGAGCTTGAGCGGGACCCACTCACGGCGGTCCGACTCGAAATCGTCCTCGGGATGGCCCACATAGGTCCCTTCGTCGGACCAGTAGATGTGGTGCCGGGCGTCGGTGAGCCCGTTCGAGGGCTCGACGCTCATCAGGTGCCGCAGCGGGCCCGGCCGCCAGCCGGTCTCCTCCTCCATCTCGCGGGCCGCCGCGTACGCGATGTCCTCGCCGTCCTCGACGACGCCCGCCGCGAGTTCCCAGCCCCAGCTGTCGGTGATGAAGCGGTGCCGCCACAGCAGCAGCACTTCGTTGGCGTCGTTGACGACGGTGGCCACGGCCACGGGCCGCATCCGTATGAGGAAGTGGTCCAGATGCCGGCCGTCGGGCAGCTCGACATCTGCGAGATTGACCGTGAACCACCTGTTTCCATACACAGTTTGTTCGCTCTGTTTCGTCCACTGCACGGTTCTGCCACCTTTCGCCGAGTTGACGGCAATATCGCAGCAGGGAGAACCGCAGAGCAGTGGGCGCCAGGGGGCGTCATGGGGCGCCAGGGATCAGAGCGGGACGCGCAACGCCCCGTCGATGAGTTCGGCCGCCTCGCCGTGCCCGCGCAGTCGCTGCGCACCAGGTGCTCGCGCACCGCGCGCAGCCGGTCCCGCAGCCGCTGGGACTCCATCCCCCGCGCCTGCTGGGCCATCTCCACCGCGGTGGCCACCGCCTCGTCGGTGTTGCCCTGGCGCAGTTCGATCTGGCTGAGCATGGCGAGGCGGTGGACGCGGCCCCGGTCATGGGCCGGCGTGTCGACGGCCGCGGCGGCATGCTCCCGGGCGCTGACCAGGTCACCGAGGCTGAGCAGGGCCTCGGCCACCTGGACGTTGACCAGCCCCGGCTGGACATAACCCGTCTCGTCCGGCTCGCGGCCCCGCAGGATGCGGTCGGCGGCGGCCTCCGCGCGCCGGATGCACGACAGGGCGCTCCGGCCGTCGCCCAGGTGCGCGTACGCCTTGGCCTGCATCGCGTACAGGTCGGACGCCAGCGCCGGGGTGAGGTCGCGGCCCGCGGCCCGCAGCGCCGCCTCGGCGAACGCCACGGCCTGGCGGTACTCCCGCATGAACAGCGACTGGTTGACCAGCAGCGCGATGACGTACGCCCCGAGCCCCCGGTCGCCGCTGGCCTTCGCCAGCCGCAGGGCCTGGTGGAAGTAGCGCTGGGCGAGGCCGTGCGCGTCGGAGTCGTAGGCGCAGATGCCCGCTATGGCCACCAACCCGCCCGTGGAGCGGTGCAGTTGGCGGCCCATCTCGTCGGTGTAGCTGCCCCGCAGCAGGGGCGCGGCCTCCGCGTTGAGGAAGCCGACGATGCGGGTGCGGGTCGCGACGCCACCGGTCTTGCGGTACATCTGCTCGTAGTGGGCTCGGGCCGCGCGCATCATCTCGATGTCGGCCGTGCTGACGGGGTGGCGTCCGCCGCGGGAGACGTCGACGTCCTCGGGCGGTTCTCCCACTCCCAGACCGGCATCACCGCGGGGGTGCCGGTGACCGCGGGCGCACCGAGCAGGTGGGGGCGCTGCTGTTCGTCCGAGCGCCACAGCGCGGTGGCGCGCTCCACGAAGCCGGAGAGCGTGCACGTCGCCGATCCCGCGGGGGCGGCGGGGACACCGGGGACGCCGAGGCCGATGTCGTCGAGGGTGACGGGCCGCTGGAGCCGGGCGGCGAGTACCTCGCAGATCAGGTCCGGGACCTGGCCGCGCGGGCGCTGGCCCTTCAGCCAGCGGGAGACGGCGGTGTGTTCGTAGCGCAACGCGAGGCCCCTGGACTTCCCGGCCTGGTTCACGTGGGCGGCGAGTCCCGCGTGCGAGATGCCCGCTTCGTCGAGGATCGCGTCGAGCAAGGTGTTGGGCTGCATGGATGCCCTCCGGTGGCTCGGTGCTGTTCAGGGTAGTGGAGGCGCCTTCACACGGGGTGTGAACGGAGTGCCCGAATCCGGGGGGTGTGCGCTCTGCCGCGTCCCGTGTGGGGCCGCTTGACTGAGGGACCTCATCAGTCGATGAGGCCGGTGGGTCGCCGGCTCCCCCCTCAATACAGTGCGGCGGCCCCTCCTGGCGCCGTCCGTCCCGTCGTCTGCCCGACAACTCCATGGCGGGGCGGACGGCGCGCGGCTCGCTCCGTCCCACCGGACGCTCAGCTCATGGTGCGGGTGATGGGCCGCTCGGGCTCCTGCTGCCGGGTGCGGGCCTGCTCGCGGTCGTTGCGCAGGACGAGCAGCGCCGCGTCGTCGGACGGCAACTGGCCCGCGTGGCGCAGGAATTCGGCATAGACCGCGTCGATGAGGTCCTGCGGGGAGGCCGGCCGGGCCCGCGCCGCCTCGGTGAGGGCGGCCTGGAGCGGGAAGAACGCGCCCGCCGCGTCGCGGGCGTCCTCCATGCCGTCCGTGTGCAGGACGAGCGACTCGCCCGGCAGCAGCCACCCGCAGTGCACCACGGGCAGTTCGCCGGGGAGCGGGAAGAGACCGAGCGGAGGCAGCGGTTCGGCGTCCGCCAGCGGCCGGGCCTGCCGGGTGAGCAGGTACGGCCAGGGGTGGCCGCAGTTGATGGCCAGCAGCTCGCCGTCCTCGCCGATCTCCAGGAGCAGGACGGTGACGAACTCCTCGGCCAGCGCGCCGTCCTGTGCCGCTCTGCCGCTCACGGGCTGTTCGGCGTACGAACGCTCCCGCAGGTGCCGCCCGAGGGCCCGCTCCAACCGGCGCATGACCGTCGGGAGTTCGGGCTCGTCGTGGGCGGCCTCGCGGAAGCTGCCGAGGACGGCGGCGACGGTCCCGATGACGCCGAGGCCGTGCCCGCGGACATCCCCCATGACGACGCGCACGCCGTGGTCGGTGGCGGCGACCTCGTACAGATCGCCGCCGACACAGGCGCCCCGCGACGCCGAGACCCGGCCGGCGGCGAGCGCGAGCCCTTCGACGCGGGGCGGCAGCGGTCTCAGCAGCACGTTCTGCGCGGCGCGGCGACCTTGCGGACCTGGCGCAGCTCCCGCAGCAGGGTCCGGTGGACGTGCACGACGAGCCCGGTGCCGACGACGAAGAAGACGGCGCTGCTGACGATCCGCGCCCCCATGCCGTCCTGCTGGGCGAGCGGACAGGCCAGTTTGAACGTGATGGCGACGGCGCCCCACACCGTGGGCAGGCCCAGCGAGAGCACCCGCCGGAAGCGACGACGGCTGCCCCCGCAGGGCAGCCGGGAGTCTCTCGCGGGGCCACGCGGGCCCTTACCACGCGCTCGTGCTCCCCTGGCCCCGGCTCTCGCCCGCGACATCATCGCGCGGGGAGCCCCAGCCCTGATACGGATCATGCTGTCGGCCCCCCTCAGCCCCGTGCGGCGCGCAGACCGACCTCTACGGCCGGAATGATTCTGTCGACCGAGTGACCCGATCGGGCCAGGGTGATGCCCTTTGTCACCCCAACGAGTGAGGGGCTCACCCGGCGATCCGGATGAGCCCCTCTTCGCGCCCCATGGTGCGCCGGGCGTCGCCTACCGGCGGTGACTACGCTCCGCGGAGCACCGCGCCCGTGCGCTCGGCCGCCAGGGCGACGGCCGCGTCACGGGCCGCCGACGCCTCGTCGACCGTCAGCGTGCGGTCGGGCGCGCGGAAGCGCAGCGCGTACGCCAGGGACTTCTTGCCCTCGCCGATCTGTTCGCCCTCGAAGACGTCAAACAGCCGGATGGACTCCAGGAGGTCGCCCGCGCCGCCGGTCAGGTAGTACTCGACCACGGCGGCCGGCACCTCCTTGTCGACGATCAGCGCGACGTCCTGCGTGGCCACCGGGAAGGCGGAGATGCGCGGCGCGCGCAGCGTGCCCTCGCCGGCCCGCGCCAGGCGGTCCAGGTCGACCTCCATGGCGCAGGTGCGGGCGGGCAGGCCGAGCGCCTTGACGACGCGCGGGTGCAGCTCACCGGCGTGGCCGACGGAGACGAAGTCGAGTCGACGACGACCTTCAGCTCCGCGCAGCGGCCCGGGTGCCAGGGGCCGTACTGCCCCTGGTCGACGATCAGCTCGGCACCGGCCTCGCGGGCGAGGGTGCGCGCCGCCTCGACGGCGTCCGCCCAGTCGGCCGGGCGGCCCTTGCCCCACCAGCCGGCCTGCTCCCGGGCGCCGCCGAGGACGACGGCGGCGTGCCGGGGCTGGACGGGCAGCGCCTCGGTGAGGGAGGCGATCTCCTCGTCGGTGGGCCGCCGGTCGACGGGCAGCCGCACCGCGACCTTCAGCTCGTCCTGCGGGTGGAACACGAGCCCCGTCTCGAAGAGCGCCAGGTCGTGGCTGCCCCGCCCGTCGTTGCGGCGGAGCGCGGCGAGCAGCCCCGGCAGCAGCGTCGTACGGAGGGCGGGCTCCTCGTCGGAGAGCGGGTTGACGAGCTTGACCACGCGGCGGTTCGGGTCGTCCGCCTCCAGGCCGAGCTGGTCGAAGACGTTCTCCCCGATGAAGGGGTAGCTCAGCGCCTCCACGTATCCGGCGCCGGCCAGCGCGCGCCCGACGCGGCGGTGCAGTCGCTGCCGGCTCGGTGAGGCCGCGGCCCGCGGGGGGGCTTCGGCAGGGTCGAGGGGAGGTTCTCGTACCCCTCGAGGCGGATGACCTCTTCGGCGAGGTCGTTCGGCTCCGCGAGGTCGGGGCGCCACGACGGCACGGTGACGGTCAGGTCGTCCTGACCGTACACGTCGCAGCCGACCTGCTGGAGGCGGCGTACGACGGTCTCGCGGCCGTAGGTGACACCGGCGACCTGGTCGGGGTGGTCGGCGGGCATGGTGATCGTGCGCGGCGCGGTGGGGGCGATGATCTCCGTGACGCCGGTCTCGGCGGTGCCGCCCGCGAGCAGCACCAGCAGGTCGACGGTGCGCTGCGCGGCGGCCGACGTGGCCTGCGGGTCGACGCCGCGCTCGTAGCGCTTGGCGGCCTCGGAGCCCAGCTTGTGGCGGCGCGCGTGGCGCGCGACGGACAGGGCGTCGAAGTGCGCGGCCTCGATCACGACGTCCGTGGTGCCGCCCTCGGCGTCGTGGTCGGCGATCTCGGTGTTGGCGCCGCCCATGACGCCCGCGAGGCCGATGGGCCCGCGCTCGTCGGTGATCACCAGGTCCTCGGCGTCGAGGACGCGCTGCACGCCGTCGAGCGTCGTGAACTTCTCGCCCTGCTCGGCCCGGCGCACGCCGATCGTCCCCTGGATGCGGGAGCGGTCGTACGTGTGCAGGGGCTGGCCCAGCTCCAGCATCACGTAGTTCGCGACGTCGACGGTGAGCGAGATGGGGCGCATCCCGGCCTTCTGCAGGCGCCGCTTGAGCCAGATCGGCGAGCGGGCCTCGGGGCGCAGGCCGGTGACGGTGCGGGCGGTGAAGCGGTCGCAGCCGAGCGGGTCGCCGATCTGGACGGGGTAGCCGAAGGAGTTCGGCGCGGGCACGTCCAGGAGCGCCGGGTCGCGCAGCGGCAGGCCGTACGCGATGGCGGTCTCGCGGGCGACGCCGCGCATCGACAGGGCGTAGCCCCGGTCGGGCGTGACGGCGATGTCCAGGACCTCGTCGACCAGTTCGAGCAGCTCGATGGCGTCGGTGCCGACCTCGTGCTCGGGCGGCAGCACGATGATGCCCCCGCTGCCGTCGTCGCCCATGCCCAGCTCGTCGCCGGAGCAGATCATGCCGTGCGAGGTCTTGCCGTACGTCTTGCGGGCGGCGATCGCGAAGTCGCCGGGCAGGACGGCGCCGGGCAGGACCACGACGACCTTGTCGCCGACGGCGAAGTTCCGGGCGCCGCAGACGATCTCCTGCGGCTCGCCGGTGCCGTTGGCGGTGCCGACGTCGACGGTGCAGAAGCGGATGGGCTTCTTGAAGCCCTCCAGCTCCTCGATGGTGAGGACCTTGCCCACGACGAGCGGGCCCTTGAGGCCGGTGCCGAGCTGCTCGACGGTCTCGACCTCGAGGCCGACCTCGATCAGCTTGGCCTGCACGTCACGGCCGGTCTCGGTGGCGGGGAGGTCGACGTACTCCCGCAGCCAGGAAAGCGGGACCCGCATCAGATCTCCATCCCGAACGGCCGGGTGAACCGGATGTCACCCTCGACCATGTCTCGCATGTCTTCGACGTTGTGGCGGAACATCAGCATCCGCTCGATGCCGAACCCGAAGGCGAATCCGCTGTACTTCTGGGGGTCGACGCCGCAGGCGGTCAGCACCTTGGGGTTGACCATGCCGCAGCCGCCGAGCTCGATCCAGCCCTCGCTGCCGCAGGTGCGGCAGGGGCGGTCGGGGTTGCCGACGGACTCGCCGCGGCAGACGTAGCACACCATGTCCATCTCGGCGGACGGCTCGGTGAACGGGAAGTAGTTCGGCCGCAGCCGCGTCTTCATGTCCGGGCCGAAGAGCGCCTGGACCATGTGGTCGAGGGTGCCCTTCAGGTCGGCCATGGTCAGGCCCTCGTCGACGGCGAGCAGCTCGATCTGGTGGAAGACCGGGGTGTGCGTCGCGTCCAGCTCGTCCGTGCGGTACACGCGGCCGGGGCAGACGATGTAGACGGGCGGCTCGCGGCGTTCGAGGAGCGCGCGGGCCTGCACGGGGGACGTGTGCGTCCGCAGGACGACACCGGACTCGTCGCCCGACTTGCCCTCGGGGCCCTGGACGAAGAACGTGTCCTGCATCTGCCGGGCCGGGTGGTCGGGCGTGAAGTTCAGGGCGTCGAAGTTGAACCACTCCGCCTCGACCTCGGGGCCCTCGGCGACCTCGTACCCCATGGCGACGAAGACGTCCGCGACGCGCTCCATGAGCGTGGTCAGCGGGTGCCGGGCGCCGGCGGCGGTGCGGTCGTACGGCAGGGTGACGTCCACCGCCTCCTCGACCAGCACACGGGCGTCGCGCTCGGCCTCCAGCTCGGCCTGGCGGGCGGCCAGCGCCTTGTTCACGGCGCCGCGCGCCATGCCGACGCGCTTGCCCGCCTCGGCCTTGGCCTGCGGGGGCAGCGCGCCGATCTCGCGGTTGGCGAGCGCCAGCGGCGAGGTGCCGCCGGTGTGCGCGACCTTGGCCTCCTGGAGCGCGTCGAGGGAGTCTGCGGCCGCGAAGGCGGCGAGCGCCTCGTCCCGCATGCGCTCGATCTCTTCAGGTTTCAGTGCCTCGACCTCAACAGGGTCGTACGACTTGTTCGGTGCCGACATCTCTTCCCGTGCTTCCGGTTGGCTGGCGGATGGTCCCCGTCGACGAGTCGGAGACGGAGTGTCCCAAGGTTGGGGACGCAAAGTGCCAACGACCGAGTCTAACGGGGGTGCGGTGATCGAATGCGCCCGCGGGCTGCTCGGAACGTCCTGGCCGGAGTCCGTCGTGGACTCACAGGAGGTACGCGGGAGTCCCCACGGGCAACGTAAATCGGAACTGGGCGCCGCCGCCCGGGGCGCGGCCGACGGTGATCGTCCCGCCGTGCGCCTCCACGATGCCCTTCACGATGTACAGCCCCAGTCCTGTCCCGCCGCGTTTGCTGCCCCGCCAGAAGCGGGTGAAGACGCGGCCCATCGACTCCTCAGGAATGCCGGGACCCTCGTCGCTCACGGTCACGGCGGTCTCGGCGCCGCCTCGCTCCCGGGGGGACGAGGAGGGCGCCACGTCGATGGTGACGGTTCCCTCGCCGTGCCGCACCGCATTTTCCAGCAGGTTGCTCAGCACCTGGTCGATCTTGTCGGGGTCCGCCCACAGGTCGGGCAGCGGCTGCTGGATGCGGAGCAGGAAGCGGGCGGCGTCCTGGCCGGAGGCGACGTGTGCCTGGATGTGCCGGCCGACGGCGGCGCCTATGTCGACGGGCTGGCGGCGCAGTTCGAGCCGCCCGGAGTCGATGCGGGAGATGTCGAGGAGTTCGGCGATGAGCCGGGTGACGCGGTCGGCGTCGGCGTCGACGGTCTCCAGCATCAGCTTCTTCTGGTCGTCCGTGAACCGTTCCCACTTGGCGAGCAGCGTCGCCGTGAAGCCCTTGACGGAGGTGAGGGGCGAGCGGAGTTCGTGGGCGACCGTGGCGATCAGCTCGGCGTGGCTGCGCTCGGTGCGGCGGCGGGCCTCGGTGTCCCGCAGACAGACGATGACGCGGCGCACGGGCCCGGTGCGGGAGGTGCGCAGATAGCGGGCGGAGACCAGGACCTCGCGGCCGCCCGGCAGCAGCAGGTTGCGCTCGGGCTGGCCGACGCGGATGGCGAGGCCTCCGTAGGGGTTCGTCAGCTGCCACCAGCGGCGGCCTTCGAGGTCCTCTAAGGGGAGGGCGTGCTCCAGGGGTCTGCCGAGGACGTCGGCGGCGGGGACGGCGGTGATCCGGACGGCCGCCGCGTTGAAGCAGATGACGTGGCCCGTCTCGTCCGCGACGACGAGCCCGTCGGGCAGGTCGTCGGGGGCGAGTCCGAGGTCGCCGAGATCACCGGGACCGCTGCGGTCCGCGCGAGCACGGACGACGCCCGGTGCTCCCGGTGCTCTGCTGGTGCCGACACTCATGCCCCGTACCCCACCTCTCGGACTGGCGGTGGGGGTGCCTCCCCGCTCGAGCAAAGGCGTGAGCTTGGGGGAGGGCCCCCGAGCCCGTCACCCTACTAGCTCGATGTGACGGAGCGGCACCCTCCGGCGGCGCGCTGTGCACGGGCGGAGGCGTAGAGGCAGACGGCCGCGGCGGTCGCGAGGTTGAGGCTCTCGGCCCTGCCGTGGATCGGAACGCGCACCACGGCGTCGGCGAGTGCGCGGGTCTCCTCCGGCAGCCCCCATGCCTCGTTGCCGAAGACCCAGGCGGTGGGGGTGCCCATGGTGCCCTTGTCGAGCTCGGTGTCGAGGTCGTCCTCGCCCGCGCCGTCGGCGGCGAGGATGCGCACTCCGGCGTCCTTGAGTCCGCGTACGGCCGTCTCCACGGGCACGCCACGCGACCGGCAGGTGGAAGAGCGACCCGACGGAGGCGCGCACGGCCTTGGGGTTGTAGAGGTCCACGGAGGCGTCGGTCAGCACCACGGCCTCGGCGCCCGCGGCGTCGGCGCAGCGCAGCACGGTGTGCCGGCGTTGCCGGGGTCGCGTACGTGGGCGAGGACGGCGACGAGCTTGGGCCGGGCGGCGAGGATGTCCTCGAAGGGGGTGTCGAGGAACCGGCAGACCCCGACGGAGCCCCTGTGGCGTGACGGTCGTCGAGATGTCGGCGATGACGTCCTCGTCGGCGAGGTGCACCCGGGCCCCGGCGGCACGGGCCTCGCCCACGATGTCGGCGTAGCGCTCGGCGGCGTCGACGGTGGCGAACAGCTCGACGAGGGTGTCCGCGTGCCCGGCGGCCTCCCGCACGGCCTGCGGCCCCTCGGCGAGAAACAGCCGCTCCTTCCCCCGGAAATTCCGCTTGGCCAGCCGCCGGGCAGCGCCTGACGCGCGCGACTTGGGGGAGATCAATTCAGGGGCGGCGGTCATGAACTCACCTTCGGGAAACTGTGCGGGCGCCCCGCAGGGGCAGCCCCGCAGGGGCGCGGGGAACTGCGCGAGCAACCAGGAACGACCGGCGGACGGCAGCGGACAGGGGATGGCAGACGAGAACGCGAACAGAAACGGACCCGCAGGCCACCAGGCCTGCGGGTCCGAAACAACGCTCGGCTAAGCGCAGCGTCACGCGGCCTTGGGCGCGTTCACGTCGCTCGGCAGCGCCTTCTGCGCGACCTCGACCAGCGCGGCGAACGCGTTCTGGTCGTTGACGGCCAGCTCCGCGAGGATCTTGCGGTCCACCTCGATGTTGGCGGCCTTCAGACCCTGGATGAAGCGGTTGTAGGTGATGCCGTTGGCGCGGGCAGCAGCGTTGATGCGCTGAATCCACAGCTGACGGAAGTCGCCCTTGCGCTTCTTGCGGTCGTTGTAGTTGTAGACCAGGGAGTGGGTGACCTGCTCCTTGGCCTTGCGGTACAGGCGCGAGCGCTGGCCGCGGTAGCCGCTGGCCGCTTCGAGGATCGCCCGACGCTTCTTGTGGGCGTTGACTGCCCGCTTGACGCGTGCCACTTGTTAACTCCTTGTAGCGGGGCCGTGGTTGGACTCACACGACCCGATATCGATTGGGTCCCGGTCAGAGCTGAGGCGCGCGGTGCGCGCCCCGGCTCACTTGCCGAGAAGCTTCTTGATCTTCTTGGCGTCGCCCGGGGCCATCTCGGCGTTGCCGGTGAGGCGACGCGTCAGACGGGACGACTTGTGCTCGAGCAGGTGGCGCTTGCCGGCGCGCTCACGGAGCACCTTGCCGGAGCCGGTGACCTTGAAGCGCTTGCTGGCACCGCTGTGCGACTTGTTCTTCGGCATAGCGCCGTTCTCTCCTCGTCAGTGGCACTCCGATGCCCGGTCGTGAAACCGGGCATCCGGGAGCCATATGTGTCAGGTGGCGATCCCCTGGACTCGCGTCCGGGAGATCAGGCCTCGGCGTTGGCCTCGGCCGGGGCCTCGGCGGGAGCCTCCTCGGAGTACTCCTCCCCCTCGGCGGAGTTCTGCGAGCGGCCGGGGTTGGCCTTCGCGTCCGCCTTGCGGGCCGCCTGGGCCTCGCGGGCCTCGGCCATCGCCTCGGTCTTCTTCTTGTGCGGACCGAGAACCATGATCATGTTTCGGCCGTCCTGCTTCGGGTTCGACTCGATGAACCCGAGGTCCTCGACGTCCGAAGCGAGACGCTGCAGCAGCCGGAAGCCAAGCTCGGGGCGGGACTGCTCGCGACCACGGAACATGATCGTGATCTTGACCTTGTCGCCCTGCTTGAGGAACCGGACGACGTGACCCTTCTTGGTGTCATAGTCGTGCGGGTCGATCTTCGGCCGGAGCTTCATCTCCTTGATGACCGTGTGCGCCTGGTTCTTGCGCGCCTCACGGGCCTTCATGGCCGACTCGTACTTGAACTTCCCGTAGTCCATGAGCTTGCAGACCGGCGGACGCGCAGTCGCGGCCACCTCGACCAAGTCGAGGTCGTACTCCTGTGCAAGCTCCAGGGCCTTGGCAAGCGGAACAATCCCGACCTGCTCGCCGCTGGGACCGACAAGTCGCACCTCGGGAACGCGAATCCGGTCGTTGATGCGGGGCTCGGCGCTGATGGATCCTCCTCGGTAGCACCACGCGACCGTCTGGCGGACAGCCGCGTTACGTCTGTTGTGGGACCAACCGAGCGAGGCCATAAAAAATGCCCCGACCGATCACAGAAGGGGCTCCATTACTACCGGAGCACCTCCGCGGTGATCGCGGGGCGCACATCGGGCGACCCGAAGCCTCGAGGACTTCGGCCGCCTGACCGGTGACCCGCCGCTCCGGGGAGCGGTCAGGTGGGAGATCGGAGCCTCCACTTGTGGGCCGGGTCCTCGCGTTGGCACGCGGGTCTCCGGCCGGTCGTTACACAAGGTTAGCAGCTCCCCCGGGGTGGGGCGAACCGGTGGGGGCGACGGCTCCCGGGGCGGGGCGGACGCGGGGCGCGGCTTATCGTGTGGGACATGAGCGACACGACCCCCCACCCCCCGAGTCTCCCGCGGCCCCCGGGACCGCCGGGCCCGACTCCCCCGACTTCGACACCCTGACCCGTGACATCGCGGACGTCCCCGCGGTCGAGGTGATCACCACGGTGGCGGTCCACCTGATGAGCGCCGCCGCCGTGAACCTCGGCCTCGCCGAGGGCGGCGAGGGCCACAAGGACCTGGACGAGGCCCGCAAGCTGATCCACTCGCTGGCCGGCCTGATGGACGCCAGCGCCACGGAGATCAGCTCGTTCCACGCGGCGCCGCTGCGGGACGGCCTGAAGTCCCTGCAGCTGGCGTTCCGCGAGGCGTCGATCGTGGCGGACGAGCCGGGTCAGGGCCCGGGCGAGAAGTACACGGGCCCGGTTTTCGGCTGAGCCCGCACGCCATGCGTCCGTAGGTCAGACCGTACGTACGTGCATACGTAGCTCACACCGTACGTACGTAAAGGGGCTCGCCCGGTGGCGTGGCCTCGGCCGGCAGGAGTGCCAGGTCGAGGCCGTGCACCAGGCGGGCCCTCAGTGTTTCGTCGGCGGCGATGCGGCGGGCCAGGCGCTGGGCGGCCTCGGCGGGGTCCGCGGACGGGTCGAGGACCAGGGCGAGGGTGCCGTCGGAGCTGCCGGGGCCGAGGTGGGCACGGAGCACGGCGGGCCTCGGCGGCGACGGCCGCGCGTACCGCGCCGGTGACGGCGGGGTCGGCGAGCGGGTCGGCGCTGGCGCGGCCCTCCGCGAGGGCGATCAGCGCGGCCCTGCCCAGTTCGTAGGGGACCGGGCCCGCGAGGTCCAGGACGATCGTGTCGGCCTGCTCGTGGGCGGCGGCCTGGAGCGCCTGGTGCAGGGGGACGGCGACGGGCCGGGCGGCCGGGTCCCACAGGGCGAGCGCCTCGATGGAGGTGAACGCGGGCAGCGCCTTGCGGCCGCCGGCCTTCAGGGTGGGCACGGCCATGTCGCTGGTCTTCTCGCGGCGCAGCCCGTTCTCGTCCACCTCGACCTCGCCGAGGACGGCGACGACGAGGACGAGGAGCCGGGCCCCGGCGAGGGCTTCGAGGACGGGGCCGTGGGCCGTACGGTCCTGCGACCAGGCGGTGAGCGCCGCGGCCAGCCGGGGGTCGGCGGTGCCGTCGTCGTCGGAGAAGCCGGGGTCGGGGATGTTCTTGTTCGCCATGTTCGCCACGGTCGTCGACCCTACAGAGGGCCCGCGCCGTGTCCTTCCGGCGGGATGCGCCTGCCGCGCCAGAGCGAGACCGCCGCCGCGAGCAGGACTACGCCGAGGCCGCCCGCCACCGGGCCGATCCAGCCCGCGGGGCCGTCGTCGCCCCGGCGTGCGTCGGGGCCTCGGCCGAAGTACTTCTCGCCGTACACCGCCGCAGCGGGCTGCCTTCTTCAGCCGGCCGGCGCGGTCGAGGGCGGCGGCCGGGTCGATGAGGCCGAAGCCGCGGGAGTCGTCGCGTCCACCGGGCGGGGCGTCGCGGGCGGTGTCCTCCAGGAGCTGCTTGATCTGGACGGGGGTGAGGCGGGGGTGGGCGGCGCGGATCAGGGCGACGGCGCCGGAGACGAAGGCGGACGCGGCGCTGGTGCCCCAGCCCTCGTAGTACTTGCGGTCGGGGTAGGCGATGACGATGTCGTGCGCCGGGCGCGGCGACGGTGGCGTACCAGCGGCGGGTGGAGAAGGAGGCCCGGGCGCCGTTCTCGTCGACCGCTGTCGCGGCGATCACGCCGGGATAGGCGGCCGGGTAGGAGATGTGGTCGCCGCGCTCGCCGCCCGTTGCCCGCGGAGGCGACGACGGCGACGCCCTTCTTCAGGGCGTACTGGACGGCGGCGTCCTCGGCGGGTTCGGGGTGGGCGGACTTGGAGTCGTCGCCGAGGGCGAAGTTGATGACGTCGGCGCCGTGGTCGGCGACCCAGCGGATGCCTTCGGCGAGCGCGTTGCCGCGGGTGTTGCGGGCCTTCTTGCGGGCGGGGTCGCCGTCTTCGAGGATCACGCGGACCGGCAGGATCTTCGCCTCGGGTGCTATGCCGCGCACGCCGTCGCCGCGGCCGACGCCGTGTCCGTGGCCCGCGATGATGCCGGCCATGGCGGTGCCGTGGCGGGCCCGAGGGCGGTCGCCGCGGCGGGCGCCGAAGCCGACCATGTCCTTGCCTTCGAGGACGTTGCCCACGAGGTCCGGGTGCCGGCCGGCGACGCCGGTGTCCAGGACGGCGACGGTGATGCCCGCGCCCCTGGTGGCCTGCCAGGCCTCGCCGGTGCGCATGGTGTCCAGGGCCCACTGCTGGGCGCGGATGCCGTCGTCGGCGTGTGCCGTGGTGGCGGGGGCGAGGGCCAGCGCGGCGGCGAGCGCGGCGGCGACGAGGGGCCGACGGGTCCTCGTCATCAACGTCTCTTCCGCTCGGGCGATGTTCTTGCGCAGGCCTCGCTCGACGCGGTCGGCGATGCCCTTCGCCTCGTGGCCGAGGCCCGCCTGTGCGGGCGCGGCGACGGTGTTGCCGCTCATCGCGTCGGTGGCGGACCGGGGGTCCGTGACCGTGCGGCCGTCGGCGAACCCGGACACGGCGTACGCGACGACGGGCGCGTCCGGCAGCACGGACACGGTCCAGGAGGCGCGCTGGGCGTCCCCGAAGCCCTCGGCGACGGTGCCCTTGGCCGGGTATGTCCGGGGCATCAGGTCGGGGCGCTGCTCCAGGCCCTCTTCCGTGAAACGGTTCCGCAGGGCCCGCATGCCGTCGGCGTCCGCCTTGGTGAACAGCAGGCCCACGGTGGTGACATGGCTGCGGGTCGCGTCGGTGTAGGTGGCGCGCAGCAGCCGCAGGCAGCCGGCGGGCGCGAGGGCCTTGCGCAGCAGCGGGTCGAAGGCGGCCTCGCAGGTGCTGTCCGGGGCGACGGCGACTCGGCTCCAGGAGCGGTCGGCGCCGCCGGGGCCCGCGCCCTCGCCCTTGAGGGTGGGCGGGAAGAGCCGGTCGACGGGGAGGCTGTGCCAGAGCCGGCCCGTGGCGGCGTACGCGCTGCGGGTGGAGCCGGTGGCCGAGGACTCGCCGGTCAGCCAACTGCCGGTCACGGCGCCGCCGATGAGGCCGAGCCCGAGGACGGCGCAGGCCGCGGCGGCGACCGCGCGGCGGCGGACCCGGGCGCCGAGGGGGCGCGGCCGGGGGGCGGTGTCGTCGTCCAGGGCGGGCCGCGCGAGGAAGACGAAGGGCCGTCCGGCGCCGGCCTCGGCGGTGCGTCGTCGGCGGCGGCGTCCTCGGCCGAC
>RBWT01000054.1 GCA_004010275.1 Streptomyces huasconensis | reverse complement strand
CCACCGGATAGCCAGGACGCCCCCCCATCACCGGACCCGGCCCACCCCGCATGCAGCCCCCCGCCCCCGGTGTCGAGGGTGGGGCGTGTGACGATGACCGATCAGCCGGGCGCCGCCGCGGCGCAGGCGCCGCCCGTGCTCGACCGGCGGCGCCGCAACGTCGTCTTCGTGACGATCATGCTGGGCATGCTGCTGGCCGGCCCTCGACCAGACCATCGTCGGCACCGCGCTGCCGACCATCGTGTCGGACCTGGGCGGGGCGGAGCACATGTCGTGGGTGGTGACGTCGTACCTCCTCGCGGAGACCGTCGCCACCGTGCTCGTCGGGAAGTTCGGTGACCTGTTCGGGCGGAAGGTCGTCTTCCAGGTCTCGGCGGTCATCTTCATCACCGGGTCGTTCCTGTGCGGCCTGTCGACGAACATGACGCTGCTCATCGCGTGGCGGGCGATGCAGGGCATCGGCGCCGGCGGGCTGATGGTGACGTCCATGGCGCTGATCGCCGATGTCATCCCGTTGCGTGAGCGCGGCAAGTACCAGGGGGCCATCGGCGCCGTGTTCGGGGTGTCCACCGTGATCGGGCCGCTGCTCGGCGGGCTCTTCACGGACCATCTCAGCTGGCGCTGGGCGTTCTACGTGAACGTGCCGATCGCGATCGTCGTGGTGATCGCCGCCGCCCGGACCATTCCCGTCGTGAAGTCGCCGCGCGGCCGGTCATCGACTATCTGGGCATCGCGCTCGTCGCGATCGGGGCAAGCGCGCTGATCCTGGCGACGAGCTGGGGCGGCAACCAGTACGCGTGGGGGTCGCCCACCATCATCGGTCTCTTCGTCGGCGGGCTGGTCGCGCTGGCGCTGTTCTGCGTCGTCGAGACACGCGCCGCCGAACCGATGCTGCCGATGCGGCTCTTCGCCGACCCCGTCTTCACGGTCTGTTCGATCCTCAGCTTCATCGTGGGCTTCGCCATGCTCGGCGCGCTTACCTTCCTGCCGACCTATCTCCAGTACGTTGACGGGGACTCGGCCACCGTTTCGGGCGTGCGGACGCTGCCCATGGTGATCGGGCTGCTCATCGCGTCCGTCTTCAGCGGCAACGTCGTCAGCAAGACAGGGACGTACCGCATCTTCCCGATCGTCGGCGCGCTGGTGATGGCGCTCGGGCTCTATCTGCTCTCCCTCATGGGGAGCGCCACGAGCGCGTGGCTGGAGTCCGTGTACATGTTCGTGCTCGGCGCCGGCATCGGCCTGTGCATGCAGGTTCTGACGATTGCCGTGCAGAACACCGTGGCGTACGCGGATCTGGGCACCGCCACGTCCGGCGTGACCTTCTTCCGTACGCTGGGCAGTTCGTTCGGCACGGCGGTGTTCGGGACCATCTACGCCAACACCCTCGCGCCGAACCTGAGGGACGGGGTCGCGGCGGCCGCGCGCACCGGCGCCGCGGACCCGGCGACGATCGCGGAGGCGGCGCAGAGTCCGCAGGGCGTGCACGCGCTGCCGGCCCGGGCGGCGGCGCCGGTCATCGAGGCGTACGCGGACACCCTGCACACCGTCTTCCTGTGGACCGTGCCCGTGGCGCTCCTCGGGTTCCTGGTGGCGCTCTTCCTCAAGCAGGTGGAGCTGCGGGACAGCGCGCGGATGGGCGCGCCCGACATGGGTGAGGGCTTCGCGCAGCCGGCGCCCGCGGACTCGGGGCACGTGCTGGAGCGCAGCGTCGCCGGGATCGTCCGCAACGTCGGCATGAACACCGCGCGCGGCATCATCCGGGACTCCGACACCCGCCTGGACATCGCGGGCGCCTGGGCGGTCATGCAGGTCTCGCTGTTCACCCGGATGGTGGGGTACGCCAGTCTCGGCCTCATCGCCGCGCGGCGCAGAATCCCGCCCGAGGTGCTGGTGCCGGTCTTCGACCGGATGGTGGACGAGGGGTATGTGACGCGTACGGGCACGTACTTTTCGCTGACGCCCGCCGGGGAGCGCGAGGCGGAGGTCATCGGTGCGGCGTGGTCGGCCTGGCTGGGCGGGCAGATCGAGAAGGACCTCGGGCGGCCCGCGGACGAGGAGCTGACGGCGGCGGTGGACACGATCGCCAAGCGGCTCCTGGCGGAGGATCTGGAGCAGGGGCTGACCTCCGAGACGGCGGGCGCGTCACCGGCCTCGCGGTGAAGTGTGCCTGGCGCGGCGGGAGTTGAGGGCTGCGCAGTCCGGTCGCGCCGATCATCAGCTGTTCGCAGAGCGGCGGTTTCGGGTGCTTCGGCGGACGCAGTCACCCGACGGGGTGCCTGAAGCGCTGTGCACATGTTCAGTGCGTGGCCAGGAACGGCAGGACGACGGCGGCCATCTCGTCGGGTACTTCCTCCGCGAGGTCGTGGCCCGCGTCGAAGACGTGTCCGGTGACGTCGTGGGCCACGAACCGGGCCTGCTCCGCGTTGCGCTCGCCGATGAAGGCGGAGCCGCCAAGTGCCAGGACGGGGATGTCGAGTTTCTGCCGGGCGGCCTGCCGGTTCTGCTCGGCGTCGGTGAGCATCGCCCGGTAGACGGCGAGCATGGCGCGGATGCCGCCGGGCAGGGAGTAGCAGCGCACGTACTCCTCGATGGCGTCGGGGGTGGCGGTGTCGGGGTGGCTGCGCTCGTTCTTGATCATGTAGGTGATGAGTTTGCGCTCGTGCCCGGAGATCAGCATCTCGGGTATGTCGGGCTGGAAGTAGAAGCCCAGGTGCCACAGGTGCATGCCAGAGACGTTCTCGGGGGTGAGGGCGGTGTGGTCCTCGAAGCCGAAGCCGGGGAGGAGGGCCTCGGCGAAGACGAGGGAGGTGACGCGGTCGCGATGGCGGGCGGCGAGCTGGTAGCCGATCACCGCGCCCCAGTCCTCGCCGATCACGGCGTAGGTCTCGTGTCCGAGGCGGGCCATCAGCTCGGCGATGTCGTCGCTCATCGTCGCGGAGTCGTAGCCGTCCGCGGGCCGGGCGGAGTCGCCGAGACCGCGCAGGTCGGGCACGACGACGGTGTGGTGGGGCGCCAGCTTCGGGACCAGGTGGCGCCAGTGGTAGCCGGTCTTCGGCACGCCGTGCAGCAACACGACCGCGGGGCCGGAGCCGGCGGTCCGGTAGTGCAGGCTCGTTCCGTTGACGGCGGCACGGCCGGTGCGCAGGGGTGCTCCGTCATGGTCGTACATCATGGGCATCCGCTTTCTTGGGCGTACGTTACAGAATGAGCGCAGGGGAACCGACCGCCCGACGGCGGCCGCGGGGACCGTCAGTCCAGGGTGGTCAGCGCGACGTCGATGAGGGGTTCGAGGGACCGTGCGTCCGGGGTGATCTTCGAGGAGACCAGCAGGCCGTTGAGGAAGGTGACGAGAAAGGCGGCGACCGCGTGTGGATCGCACCGCTCCGCGATCTCACCCCGCTCCCGCGCGGCGCGCAGCACCTCGGCCAGGGCCTCTCGGCCGGCCTCCTGCATGTCGCGCACGGTGCGCCGGGTCGCCGCGTCCGAAGGCAGCCGCTCGCAGACCGCGTTGACGGCCAGGCAGCCCCGGCCGCCCTCACCGACGGCGATGCGGATGCGCTCCGTCAGCAGCGTGCGGATCGCCGGACGCGGGCGTCCGCCTCCTCCTCCAGACCGCGCAGGGCGGCTGCCGCGAGGGTGGTGCGGTAGTGCTCCAGCGCGGCCCGGTACAGGCCGTCCTTGCCGCCGAACGCGGCGTACAAGCTGCCCTGCCCGATCCCCAGATGCTGGGTCAGGTCGCGCACCGAGGTCGCCTCGTAGCCACGCAACCAGAACAGCTCCATGGCGCGGCTCACCGCCGCCTCGGTGTCGAACTCCCGGGTCCTTGCCATGATCCGACCGTAACGTATCTGGATCGATCGCTCAAGAAAAGCGGTCGGCAAGCAGGGGCCCGGCCCGCTACGCGGTGTACTGGGCGCGCAGTTCCCGCTTGAGGACCTTCATGCTGGGGCCGAGCGGGAGCGCGTCGGTGAACTCCACGCGGCGCGGGTACTTGTGGCGGCCGAGGTGCTCCTTCGACCACGTGATGACCGCTTCGGGGTCCTTGGCAGCGTCGGGTGCCGGGACGACGACGGCGCAGACCTCCTCGCCGTGGACGGGGTGGGCCAGGCCGATCACGGCGACCTGGGCGACGTCGGGGTGGCGCATCAGGACCTCCTCGACCTCGCGCGGATAGACGTTGAAGCCGCCGCGGATGATGACGTCCTTCTTGCGGTCGACGATGGTCAGGAAGCCGTCGGCGTCCTTGGTGCCCAGGTCACCGCTGCGGAACCAGCCGTCGACCAGGGCCTCGGCGGTGGCCTCGGGGCGGCCCAGGTAGCCGGAGAAGACGTTGTGGCCGCGGATCACGACCTCGCCCAGCTCGCCCGTGGGCAGGAGTTCGACGCGGTCGTCGACGTCGGCGCGGACGATCTCCACGTCGACGCCCCACAGGGGGTGGCCGATGGTGCCCGCCCTGGTGCCGAAGTCGGGCTGGTTGACGGAAGCCGCCGGGGACGTCTCGGAGAGGCCGTACCCCTCGTACACGGGCGTCCCGAAGGCCTCCTCGAAGCGTTCGAGTACGGCGACGGGCAGCGAGGCGCCGCCCGAGACGCACAGCCGCAGCTTCGGCTGGCTCGGGGGCGGACGCGGCGGCGGCCACCAGGCCGACGAACATGGTGGGCACCCCGTGGAAGGTGTTCGCGCCCTCCGCCACCATCAGCTCGATGGCCCGCGCGGCGTCGAAGCGGGGCAGCAGGACGAGGGTGGCGCCCGCCCGCCAGGTGGAGTTCATGGAGACGGTCTGGCCGAAGGCGTGGAAGAGGGGCAGCGCGCCGAGCGCGACATCGTCGGGACGGACGTCGTTGGCATCGAAGGCGTTGACAGTCGCGTTCATCACGAGGTTGAAGTGGCTGAGCACGGCGCCCTTGGGGACGCCGGTGGTGCCGCTGGTGTAGAAGACGACGGCCGGGTCGTCGGCGTCGCGGGTGACGTACGAGACGAGGGGCTCGCTGTCGCGGGCCAGGGCCGCCAGCTCCCCCTCGGAGCCCAGTTCCAGCATGCGTACGCCGGTGGCCCCGGCGGCGGCCCGGCCCGTCGGGGCCTGCGCGGGGTGGCACAGGAGCAGGCTCGCGCCGCTGTCCCGCAGGACGTGCTCGACCTCCTCGGCGGAGAGCAGAAGATGGACGGGGACGACCACGCCTCCGGCGGCGAGGATCGCGTAGTCGCCGTCGGGAACTCCGTGGTGTTCGGAGCCATCAGGGCGACGCGGTCCCCCGGCCGCACGCCGAGCTGGGCGAGGGCGGCGCCCTGGGCGCGCGCCCGGTGCCACAACTCCTTGAAGCTGAGCCGCAGTTCGCCTTCGACGAGGGCGGTGCGGTCCGGGTGGCGGCGGGCGGGTTCGGCGAGGATCGCGGCGAGGGACAGCGCTTGCCATGGGGGGTGGTGCTCCGTTCCGTGCGGCCTTGCGGAGGTTCGGAATGCTGCTCGGCGGGGGGCGCACCGGGCGGCGGTGCGCCGACGGCAGAGTCAGTCGCGCTCGACGAGGAGCGCGCTGCCCTGGCCCACGCCCACGCACATCGTGGCGAGGCCGCGCGTGGCGCCGGTGCGGTGCATGCGGTGCAGCAGCGTGGTGAGGATGCGGGCGCCCGAGCAGCCGAGGGGGTGGCCGAGCGCGATGGCACCGCCGGAGGGGTTGACCAGCTCCGGGTCGAAGCCGAGGGCGACGACGCAGGCGAGGGCCTGGGCGGCGAACGCCTCGTTGAACTCCGCCTCCTGGACGTCGGCGACGCTCCAGCCGAGGCGGTCGAGCGCCTTGCGGGTGGCGGGGACGGGCCCGAGGCCCATGACGTCCGGGTGCACACCCGCCGACGCCCCGGCGGCGTACCGCCCGAGGGACTCCAGGCCCAGGTCGTTGAGGGCCTCTTCGCTGACGAGCAGCAGCCCGGCGGCGCCGTCGTTCATCGGCGACGCGTTGCCCGCGGTGACGGAACCGCCTTTGCGGAAGACCGGCTTCAGGCCGCTGAGCTTCTCGTACGAGGTGTCCTCGCGCACGCATTCGTCCGTGTCGACGAGTACGCCGTCGGGGCGGGTGACGGGGAGCAGTTCGTCGTCGAAGTGGCCGTTCTTGCGGGCGGCCGCGGCGCGCTGGTGGCTGCGGAGCGCGAAGGTGTCCTGGCGCTCGCGCGAGACGCCGTGGCGTTCGGCGACCTCCTCCGCGGTCTCCCCCATCGCGAGGACGCCGTGCAGGTCCTTCATCCTCGGGTTGGTCAGCCGCCAGCCGAGGCGGGTGTCGGCGGTCTCCATGCGGTGCGGCAGCGCCTCGTCCGGGCGGGGCAGGACGAAGGGCGCGCGGCTCATCGACTCGGAGCCGCCCGCGAGGACGATGTCGGCCTCCCCCGCGGCGATGGTGCGCGCGGCGGTGGTGACGGCTTCGAGTCCGGAGGCGCAGAGCCGGTTGACGGTCGCGCCGGGCACCGTCTCCGGGAGGCCCGCGAGGAGGGCGGCCATGCGGGCGACGTTGCGGTTGTCCTCGCCCGCCTGGTTGGCGGCGCCCCAGTAGATGTCGTCGATCCGCGCGGGGTCCAGCTGCGGGAGGTCGGCGAGGAGTCCGCGTACGACACCCGCGGCGAGGTCGTCGGGGCGGACGGTGGAGAGGGCGCCGCGGAGCTTGCCGATGGGGGTGCGGCGGGCGGCGGCGAAGTGGACGGTGCGCACGATACGGCTCCGGATCGTTGTGCGGGTCTCGCTGCGTGGGTTGCGGTGACCCCTGCAGGTAAATTAGCGCTGCTAGTTTTGGAGTCTATGCGGGAGGTGGGGGCTGTGGGAAGGGGTTCCGCCGCCGAGGCCCGCGCCCCCGCCTCCTCCCCTACTGGCCGCGCCCCAGTTCCGCGAGGCGTGCAAGGGCGGGCAGCGCGTCCGTGAGGGAACGGCGCTCCTGCGGGGTCAGCTGCTCGACGAGCGGACGCAGGTGGCGTGAGCGGTCGGCGCGGCGGGAGCGGATGATCTCACGGCCCGCGTCGGTGATGTGGACCAGGACGGCGCGGCCGTCGGTCGGGTCGGGGCGCCGCTCCAGCAGGCCGTCGCGCTCCAGACGCGTCACCAGCTGGGTGATGCCGGGCTGACTGACCTGCTCGGTCTTCGTCAGCTCGGTCAGCCGCCGCGGACTGCCGCCGAACGCGAGGGTGTCGAGCACCGACAGGGTGGTGAACGGCAGCTTCTCGAGGACGGGGAGGCGGATGTAGAAGCGGTTGAAGTTCTCGATCGCCGCGGTGAAGGCCTCGACATCGAGAGCGGCGCCGAGGTCCCCGTGCGGATCGGCGGGGGCCGGGCCGTGGGCCTTCGCGCCGCTGAGGTCGCTGGGGGCGCTGGAGGCGCTGGAGGCGCCTCGCAGGGCGGTGTGCAGTTCGTCGTTCGACATGTGGTCCACTCCAAGGATGCGTTGCCCGCTTATTTAAGCTTCTTATGTTGCGTCCGGGGGCGAGGGCGGCCTGTGGCGTGCGACATCTGTTCACGGTGGGTGAGGGCCCTTAAGCTGAGCGGCCTTCGCGTCATGGAGGGTCCCGTGAGCGGTCTCCGTACGGTCATCATCTGCCTTGTGGTCGCCGTGCGCGGCGGTGCTGTCGACCGACCGCGATGGTGCCGCCCGCCGCGGCCGTGACGCCGGGCTGGTCGACGCTGCCCGTTCCGGCCGCGGCCCCTCCGGTCACCGTGTCCGACGTGGCGCGCGCGGGCCGGGCGAGGCGTGGGCGACGGGGTACGAGCACGCCGCCGATGGCCTGCGGCCGATGCTGTACCGCTGGGACGGCGGGGCGTGGAGCCGGGACACGTCCTTCCCCGGCGCCCAGGAGCCGGGCTGGCTGGGCGAGGTGCGGTTCGTCGGCGAGGAGGTGTGGATCTTCCGCCACCGTGCGGGGGCCGGGGAGATCCTGCGCCGGTCGGGGGGAGAGTGGAGTTCCGTCCCGCTGCCGCAGACCCTGTGGACGTACCAGGACTTCACCGCGGTACCGGGCGCCGCCTGGGTGGTCGGGGAGGACGACAGCGGGCTGAAGGTGCTGCACTACGACGGCTCCCGCTGGACCACGCAGGCCGCCCCGGAGGGCGTGCACTTCCTGATGGGGATCACCGCGCGTACCGCCACCGACGCCTGGGCCTGGGGGGACACCAGCACCGGGACCACCGTCCTGCGGTGGGACGGCACCGCCTGGCGGGACGCGAAGGTGCCGCTGCCGTCGAACAGCAACGTCCAGACGCTGCTTGCCGAACCGTCGGGCGGGGTCACGATCGGCGGCAGCCAGTACACCGAGGGCGTGACCCGCGCCTACCTGATGACCTGGAACGGACGCACCTGGCGCACCACTTACCCGCCGCTGGGTGACGCCTCCACCGAGGCCATGGTGCGCGGCCCGGACGGCGCGCTGTGGCTGCCGGTGCGCAGTGACCGCGCGTTCCAGTCGAAGTACGCCCGGGTGAACGGTGCCCGCACCACGTTCTCGTACGGCCCGGAGCGCCCGGGCGCGATCGACGTGAGACCGCGTGCGCTGGCGAGGGCCGGGTCCGCACTGCTGTCCTTCGGCACCGTCGAGATCTACGGCTCGAAACCGAACCTGATGAGCGAACGACGACTGGAAGGCTGACCCATGGCACGCAGACCCATGGCACGCAGACTCGTCGCCGCGGCCCTCGCCGTCGCCCTGACCATCCTCACCGCCATGACGTCGCCGCGGCGGAGGCCGGGTCCGCGTCCTGGCAGCACGTTCCGGTTCCGGCGCAGGTGCGCCCCCAGGCGGGGCTGAACGACGCCGTGGCGTTCGGACCGGACCGGGCGTGGGCCGTGGGCACCGACGCCGTCGGACGTGAGGCGCCGGGCTTCCCGCTGATGCTGCGCTGGGACGGAACCGCCTGGCAGCGCCAGGGCCTGCCCGGCGCCGGCCGGCAGGGAGAGCTGCTCTCCGTCGCCGACGACCTCACCGAGCGCGGCCTGGGCGGTCGGCCGCGACTCCACGGGCGGCGCGCGCCTGCTCCGCCTTCGACGGCGACGCCTGGCACGAGGCACGGCCGCCGGGCGGGGTCGCGCTGACCAAGGTCGTCACCGGGGGCGGCGAGACCTGGCTGATCGGCTCGCGGGACGCGCGCAGGTGCTGCTGCGGCCGGGACGGGCGGGGCTGGCGGGACATGCCGGCGCCACCGGGCGCGGTGTACGGCCTGCACATCAAGGCGGCCGACGACGTCTGGGCCGCGGGCGAGACCCACTCGGGCGCGGCCGTGTCGCATTGGGACGGGCAGGCGTGGGAGCAGACGATCGTGTCCGGGTTCCCCCGGTCGGCGGTGGGCAGTGTGCTCGCGGTGTCGAAGACGGAGGTGTGGGCGGGTGGCACGGCCGGCTTTGTCGGCGGGCCGTGGGCAAACCGATTCCACCCCTGCTGGTCCGCTGGGACGGGCAGACCTGGAGCCACGTGACGGTGCCCACCGACTTCGGCGGGATCACCTCCCTGACGCCCCGCGCGTCCGGCGAGCTGGCCTGGGTCGCGGTGTCCCGCTCACAGAAACGGGACGTACCGGGCAGTTATCCGCCGATCGTGCCCGGGCCCGACTTCCTTTCCTGGGACGGGAGTTCCTTCACCGGCCACAGCGAACCCGTGGTGGCCGGTGAGGGCGAGTCCTCGGCGCTGCGGCTGGCCGGGTGCCGGGCACGGGGACGGTGTGGTCGGTCGGCCGCGCGGAAGGCCCCGAGGGCACTTTCGCGCCGCGCATCCTGCGGTTCGGCTGAGAGGCCCCGCCTCAGCTCCCCTCGCCGGGCGGTGTCCCGCAGCTCGGGCCACCCGGCCCGTCGAACTGCACCGAGCTGAAGAAGTCCTGGTACGTGGGGAAGAAGTTGCCCTTGCCCGTCGGGCCGGAGGAGGTCACAGCCGTACAGCCGGAGTAGTGGGCGTCGGACCAGAGGTAGATGGTGGAGGCCGTGCGGTTCCAGTCCGACTTGGCCCGGTCGTCCATGCCGAGTGCCGCGAGATCCGGGGTGTTCCCCCTGAGTTTGATCATGTCGCCGGTTCCGTCCAGGCCCGAGAACATGCAGTAGTAGCCCTGGGGGCATCGGTCGTACCCGTCGGCCGCGCGTGCCGTGGAGACCGGCAGCGCGGCGGCGGCCACGGCGGTCACCGCCACGAGCAGTGCGGAGAACTTCTGCCTCATTGACGCTCCTTCGCTCCTCGGCTGACATGCCGTGGCCATCTGCGGATTCCCGTCACAGCCTGCCGAGCCGCTCGTCGTACCGCGATCCCTCGAAGGAGGGAGCGTGCGGCAGTGAGCGGGTGCGCGGAGGGTGCGGGACGGGCGCGCTACCCGCTCGCGGTGCCGAGAGCGACGCGCACGGCGCCGGCCGCGCGCGTGACCCGGCAGGCCCAGTCCCCGGGGACGCGCAGCGGCCGGTTCGGGATCGCCTGCCGTCGGTGCCGCGCCCGGTACAGGGTCCTGCCGTCCTGGGTGACCACCAGCGTCGGACGCGCGAGGAACTCCGTCGTGCGCAGCGTGAACCCGTCGGTCCCGTCACCCGGTTCGTCCGGGGTCAGACGGTTGGGGGCGATCCAGGCCAGCGGCGCGGTGACCCGCAGCGGGACCGACGCCGAGGGCCAGTCGCCCGTCGGAGAGGTAGCGCCGCACCGTCGCGGAGGCGGCCGCGCCCTCCCAGGCCACCACACGTGCCGGTTCCGCGGCGTGCAGGACGTTGCCGACCGCGAAGACGCCGCGCTCGGCGGCGCGGAAGGCGCTGTCGACAGCCGGGCCGCGGGTTCCCGGGTCGAGCGGCAGGCCGCCGTGCCGGGCCAGTTCATGGTCGGGCACGAAGTCGCCGGTGAAGACCACCGTGTCGCAGGCGATGTGCGCCGCCCTGCCGTCACGGTGCCGCAGCCGGACGCCCGACAGCCGGCCGTGCCCGAGGAGTTCGGTGACGGTGGCGTCCGCGAGCAGCGGAACGCCGCGCAGCAGCCGGGCCCCGGCCGCGCGGGCCCGCGGTGCCTGGTGGTGGGGGTACGTCCGTGACCAGCGCCGCGACCTCGACCCCGCGCGCCGCAGCGTCTGCAGGGCGGTGAAGCTCACCGGCTCCGCGCCGACGCGCGGCCCGGGTGCCGATCCGCTGCCGGTGGCCGTGCACCGCCCGCTGCACCTCGCCCGTGGTGAAGACGCCCGCGGGCCGCGTGCCGGGCACCAGGCGTGCGGCGCGCGGACGTTCGCGCGCACCCGTGGCGAGGACGACGGCGCGGGCGGTGACCCGCTCCAGGCCGCGCGGGCTCGTGGTGTCCAGGGTGAGCGCACCCGACCAGCCGGTGACGGTGACGCCGGTACGCAGCTCGGCTCCGGCGCCGACGGCCGCCGCCACGCAGCGCTCCGCGTACTGCGGCCCGGTCAGCCCGAGGCGGCCGAAGCCGCCGTGCGCGCAGTGCCGTGCGGCGCCGCCCGCCTGCTGGTCCCGGTCGACCACCTCGACCTCGCCCGCGCCCCCCGCCGCGAGCCCCGCGGCGGTGGCGAGGCCCGCCGTCCCGCGCCCACGACCAGTACGTCGACCATGCCGCGCACGTCTCATCCGGACACCGACTCCCCGCTCTGTTCGCACCGCTCACCGTGGTCGACCGCGTGCCCTGTTCGAAGAGTTCCCGTACCGCGGGCCCGCAGTGGAAGCCCTGGCAGCGTCCGCCGCGCGCCCGGGTGCGGCACCGCAGCCCGTCCGGTGAGCCGGGCGGGACGGTTCCCGCGAGCGCGTCGCGGATCTCGCCGTGCGTCACCCGCTCGCAGTGGCAGACCACGGTGCCGTACGCGGGGTCGGCGGCGATGAGGTCCGCACGCTGGTACGGACGCGGGAAGGCCTCACCGAGGTTGGGCATCCGCACGGGCGGCAGCGCACCGGGTTGGGCGAGGTCGAGGCCCGTGGTGCCGAGGAGTTCGGTGACGTGGGCGGCGATGGCCAGGGAGGCGGTGAGCCCGGTCGAGCGGATGCCGCCGACCGTGACGTACCGCTGTTCCTTGTGGGCGCGGACGCGGTAGTCGTCGTGCTCGGTGGCGGCGCGCAGTCCGGCGTAGACCGCGGTGACCTCCTCGTCGAGCAGTTCGGGCAGGATGCGCCGGCCCTTCTCGCGCAACACGGCGATGCCCTCGGCGCTCGAAGCGGTGGCCGTCTTGTCGTGCATTTCCTCGGCGGTGGGGCCGAGGAGGACGTTGCCGTACACGGTGGGGGCGACCAGGACCCCCTTGCCGAGTGCGGTGGGGACGGGCAGCAGGATGTGGGTGAGCAGGCCGCGGGCGAACTTGTCGAAGACGATGAGCTGGCCGCGGCGCGGGGTGACGGTGAAGTCGTCGTGGCCGAGCAGGCGGTCGACGGTGTCGGCGTGCAGGCCCGCCGCGTTGACGAGGTACCGGGTGCGCACGACGCCCCGGTCCGTCGTCAGGTCATGCCGCCCCTCGGTCTGATCGACCTGTCGCACCCGGCAGTTGAGGTGCAGGTCGACGCCCGCGCGGACCGCCTGGGTGGCGTACGCGAGGGTCGTCGTCCAGGGGCAGATGATGCTCTCCCCCCGGCACGTCGAGGCGCGCGTGCGCCGGGGCCGAGGTGCGGCTCGCGGGACCTGACCTCTTCGGGGCCGATGATCCGCGCCTGGTCGTAGCCGTTGGCGGCGGCCTTGGCCAACAAGGCAGTAAGTGCGGCCAGTTGCTCCTCGTCCCAGGCGACGAGGAGCGCGCCGACCGGTTCGACGGGGATGCCGGACTCGGCGGCGTACGAGGTGAGGAGCCGTCGGCCCTCGCGGACGAGGCGGGACTCCAGGGAGCCGGGCACGGCGTCGAAACCGGTGTGCAGGATCGCCGTGTTGGCCTTGGACGTACCCTCTCCGACGTCGTTCGAGGCCTCCACCACGGCGACGCGCAAGCCCGGCCTGCGGGCCAGCTCGCGCGCGATGGCCGTGCCCACGACTCCGGCGCCGACCAATGACGTCGTACGTCGTGTCCGGCGTCGCCCCGCGCCTCGTGACCCGCCCAGCGCTCTCGGCGGCGCTCTCGACGACGTCCGTGCGGGCGCTCATGAAGGCGTACGTTCCACGAGAGCCGTCACGGCCGACCGGAAGCCCCCGAGGCGTTCGGCCGCCTCGTCCGCGCCGATCCGCGGTTCGTAGACGGCGGCGGGCCGCCACGCGGGGATCGCGTCGGTGAGCGCGAGGCCGGGATCGAGGCCGACGCGGGCGACGGCCGCGGCGCCGAGCGCGGTGGCGTCCGGCAACGCTGAGACCTCGACCGGCAGTTGGAGCAGGTCGGCCTGGGTCTGCATGAGCAGCGCCGAACGCGTCAGGCCACCGTCGACGCGCAGGCTCCTCAGGGGCTCGCCCAGGTCCGCCGCGACCGCGTCGGCGAGGGAGGCGACCTGCGCGCGATGCCCTCGCACAGGGCGCGGACCAGGTGCCCGGCGGTGGTGTCGAGGCCGAGCCCGGTCAGCGTGCCGCGCAGGTCGCCGCGCCACCAGGGCGCCGCGAGGCCGGCCAGCGCGGGGACGAAGGTGACACCGCCCGCGTCCGGGACGGCGGAGCCGACGGGGTCGATGACCTCGGCGCGCCGATCACGCCGAGGTCGTGAGCCAGCGGACGGCGGAGGCGACGGTGTAGACCTGCCCGTCGAGGCAGTAGCTGCTCTTCCCGTCGAGCCGCCAGGCGACGCAACTGACCAGCCCCGAGTCGCCGCGGCGGGGCCGGGCGCCGGTCTGGGCGAGCAGGAACGCCCCGGTGCCGTAGGTGCACTTGGCGCTGCCGGGCTCCGTGACGTCCTGGGCGAGCAGCGCGGCCTGCTGGTCGACGAGGAGCCCGGTGAGCGGGATCTCGGGGCCGAACGCGGTGGTGGTGCCGACGGGGCCCGCGGCGTCGACGACGGCGGGCAGGCGCTCCTCGGCGAGTCCGTAGAGGTCCAGGGCGCGCGGTGACCACGTGACGTCGTCGAGATCGAGGAGCTGGGTGCGGCCCGCCGTCGCGGCGTCGGTGACGAAGGCGCCGGTGAGGTGGTGGACGAGCCAGGCGTCGCTGGTCGTGACCACACCCTGCCGGGTGAGGTGGCGGCGTATCCACGCCATCTTCGGAGCGGCGAAGTACGGGTCGAGCGGAAGGCCGGTGAGCTGCTTCAACTCCCTTGCGTGCGGCGCCATTTCGTCGCAGATCGTGGCGGCTCGGCGGTCCTGCCAGACGAGGGCCTGGGTGAGCGGTTCCCCCGAGTGCGGGTCCCAGGCCAGGACCGTCTCGCCCTGGTTGGCGAGGCCGACGGCGGCCACCGGCTCCCCCGCGTCGGCCAGCGCCTGCCGGCCCGCGTCGAGGTCGAGGAGAGCAGCTCGGCAGGCTCGGCCTCCACCAGGCCACCGGGAAGGTGGCGGGGCCGCACGGCTGCCGCGCCCGAGCCGATCACGCCGCGCTCCGGGCAGACCACGAGGGCCTTCGTCCCGGAGGTGCCCTGGTCGACGGCGAGCACGGGGTGCCGCGCCGCGGGCCGCTCATAGCTGATCACCGCGGAAGACTGCTACAGGGGGACGGAGGGCGTCAAGGGAACGGGACGGCAACGGTCGGCAACTGGACTGCAATGGGACACCAAGTGGGCGATCGGCGCGCCGTGTTGACAAAAACCGGTCGCAAAAGATCCAAGAAGCGCCTTGCAACCGGAAGCCCCGGATCTACACTGACCGCCGAACAACGTCCACAACGCCCTTTGCCAAGCCGCCAGTTGCCCGTCCAGCCGCCTCCTCCACCAACAGCCGCCTCTTCCCCCGACAGAGGACCCATGCCCAAGCCGTCAGGCCGCCCCGTGTACCACCCGGCGGGCCACGACGAACCGCTGCGCGCGGTGCTCCAGGACCTCAAGACGGGTCGGTGGGTCTCCACCCGCAACCTGCTGACCGAGACTCCCGACTGGGGGCTGTGGACGCAACGTACACAGATCCTGGCGGCGGCCGTCGCCGGCTCCGACGTGGTGCACATCTGGCGCGCCGAGGAGCCGTGCAGCACCTCGGCGGCCGTCCTGCACACCCGGGTCCTCGTGGAACGGGCCCTGCGCGCGCACCGGGCGGGGCACCGGCGGACCAACGACCTGTGGCGCGACGCCGTCGCCGCGTGCGCCGCCGCGTCGTCCCTGTCGCCGGAGGACCCGGTGCCGTGGATCTGCCTGCTCGCCCTGGCCCAGCTGGACGAGAGCCAGCGGTGGGACGAGCACCGGGTGGCGCCTCCCGAGCCGATGCTCTTCCCCGGCCCCTGGCAGTTGCTGGCCGAGGCCGACAAGCGGGACCCGGGCAACCGCGAGGCGTACCACCGGATGCTCCAGTTCGTGTACGGGCGCCGCTCCGGCGGGCCGCTCACCGAGGCGTACAACTTCGTGCAGTGGGCGGTGGCCTCCGCGCCCGCCGGTTCGGCGCTGCACCTGCTGCCGTTGTACGTGCACGTCGAGCGTTACCGCAGGGAAGCGGGCAACGAACGCGCGCTGGACCTGCACTGGATCGCGGAGGACGCGACGCGGGGCGCGCTGCGCGCCCTCCAGCTGTGGTTCGACCACGCCCTGCCCACGGCGACCTCGCTCCTGGACCTCAACCACTTGGCGCACGCCCTGTGGGGCGCGCACCATTTCCACGACGCGTCACGGGTGTTCGAGGTCCTCGGCCCCTTCTACACGGTCGTGCCGTGGACGTATCGCACCCACTCCCCCGGTGACGCGGACGCGGCGGCCGAACTCTTCGCCCAGGCCCGCTCCCGCTGCTTCGCCGCCTCCCGGCGACACGCGCTCGGCGCGGCGGGGCCCCTTCCCGCTCCCCCGCTCTCCGCTCCCGCCCACCCCGCCCCCGGAGGTACCCCCGTGTCCCGCACCACCTGGTCGTCGAGCACCGGCCCGGCACCGCGCCAGGACGAGGAACAGAAGCTCAGAGAACTCGGCTACCAGCCCGTCCTGGCCCGCCGCATGGGCGGGTTCGGCAACTTCGCCATCAGCTTCTCCGTGATCTCGATCCTCTCCGGCTGCATGACGCTGTACGGCTTCGGCATGAACACCGGCGGCCCCGCCGTCATGCTCTGGGGCTGGGCCGGTGTCGGGCTCTTCGTGCTCTGCGTGGGCCTCGCGCTCGCCGAGGTCACGAGCGCCTACCCCACGTCCGGGGCGCTCTACTACATGGCCGACCGGCTCGGCGGGCGCCGCTGGGGCTGGTACACCGGGTGGCTGAACCTGCTCGGGCTGCTCGGCGCGATCGCGGGCATCGACTACGGCGCGGCGCTGTTCACCGGGGCGTTCCTGAACCTCCGGTTCGGCTTCGAGCCGACCCCGGAGAAGACCTTCCTGATCTTTCTGTGCATCCTGCTCGCGCACGCCCTGCTGAACCTGTTCAACGTACGCCTGGTGAGTCTGCTCAACTCCATCAGCGTGTGGTGGCACCTGGCCGGGGTGGCCGTGATCGTCGGGGCGCTGGCGATCGTGCCGGACCACCACCAGTCGATCGGGGACGTCCTCAGCAGATACGAGAACGGCACCGGCTGGGACAACCCGCTCTACGTCACGGCGATCGGCCTGCTCCTCGCGCAGTACACGTTCTCCGGGTACGACGCGTCCGCCCACCTCTCCGAGGAGACCTCCAACGCCTCGGTGACCGCGGCGCGCGGCATCGTGCGCGCCATCTGGGCGTCGTGGATCGCCGGTTTCGTGCTGCTCGCCGGGCTCACCTTCGCGATCCAGGACTACGCGGGCACGCTCGGCACGGAGACCGGGGTGCCGCCCGCCCAGATCATGATCGACGCGCTCGGCGAGTCGGGGGCGACGGCGCTGCTGCTCATCGTGATCGTGGCCCAGCTGTTCTGCGGCAACGCCGAGACGGCCGCCGCGAGCCGCATGGTGTTCGCCTTCTCCCGCGACAACGCGCTGCCCGGCTCCGCGCTGTGGCGCAAGGTCAGCTCCCGCACCCAGGTCCCGGTGCCCGCGGTGTGGCTGTCGGTGGGCCTCGCCGCCCTGATCGCCCTGCCCTCGCTGTACTCCGCGACCGCGTACACCGCCGTGACCGCCATCAACGTCATCGGCATCACGCCCGCCTACGCCATCCCGATCTTCCTGCGCCTGCGCGCGGGCGACCGCTTCCGGCCGGGCCCGTGGAACCTGGGGCGCTGGAGCAGGCCCATCGGCTGGATCGCGGTGGTGTGGGTGGCGTTCGTGACGGTCCTGTTCTGCCTGCCCCAGGCCTCGCCGGTGACGGTCAGCTCGATGAACTACGCGTCGATCGCGCTGGCCGTGGTGCTGGTCCTGGCCACGGTGTGGTGGTTCGTGGCGCGCCGCTCGTACAGCACCCCGCAGGCGTACGGCTCGGACCGCGAACAGGCCGAGGTCGCGGAGGGCATCGTCTAGCACGCGGGACGGTCGTTCAGAACGCGGGACGGTCGTTGAGGATGCGCTGGAAGAGCCGGTGGTCGCGCCAGGCGCCGTTGATGTAGAGGGACTTCGGCGCGATGCCGTACTCGTGGAAGCCGCACTTGACGAGCACGCGCTGCGAGGCGGTGTTGTGGAGCAGGGTGCCGGCCTCGACGCGGTGCAGGCCGAGCCCGCGGCGACCTCGCAGACGTGCCGGGTGGCGGCGGAGGCGAGGCCCCTGCCGACCTGCCCCGCGTCGATCCAGTACCCGAGGATCGCGCTGCGGGCGGCGAGCGCGATGTTCACCAGGGCGGCGTGGCCGACGACCTCGTCGCCCTCGACGAGCACCCAGTGCGCGCTCCGGCCCGCCACCCTCTCGTCCAGCTGCCCCCGGACCCGGTCCTCCTGGCCTTCGGTGGTGTAGAAGGCCTCGGTCCGGTCGGGGTCCCAGGGGGCGAGATGGGCGCGGTTGCGCCGGTAGGCGCGGGCGAGCGCCGCCGCGTCGTCGAGCGTGACGGGCCTCATCGAGACGTCCGCCGTGAGTGCTGTCTGTCCACCGATCATGCGAACCAGCGTACGAGAGACCGGTGGTGGCCCGTCAGCGGCCGCCCGCCACCCGCAGAACCGTGCCCGTGGTGTACGAGGCGTCGTCCGAGAGCAGCCACGAGACGGCCGCGGCGATCTCCTCGGGCCGGCCGGAGCGTCCCATCGGGATGCCGGGGGCGAGCTTCGCGGGACGCTCGGGGTCGGCGTGGAACTCGGTCCAGATGACGCCGGGGGCCACGGCGTTGACACGGATGTTGTCCGCGGCGACCTCCTTGGCCAGGCCGACGGTCAGGGTGTCGACGGCGCCCTTGGCCGCCGCGTAGTGGACGTACTCGCCGGGGGCGCCGAGGGTCGCGGCGGCGGACGAGATGTTCACGACGGCCCCGCCGCCGTTCGCCTTCAGGTCCCGCACGGCGCGCCGGGCGCAGAGCAGGTATCCGAGGACGTTGACCTCCAACGCCCGGCGCATCCCCTCGGCGTCGGCCTCGGCGAGGGGACCCACGGGGCCGCTCACCCCGGCGTTGTTGACCAGTCCGGTGACCGGGCCCAGTTCCGCCGCGGCCGTGTCGAAGAGGCGGTCGACGTCCGTCTCGACGGCGGTGTCGACCCGCACGGTGACGCAGCGCCGCCCGGCGGCGCGGACCGCCGCCGCGGCCTTCTCGGCGGCGGCCTCGTCCGAGCGGTAGCCGATCGCGACATCGTGACCGTCCTCGGCGAGACGCGCGCCGACGGCGGCACCGATGCCGCGGCTGCCGCCGGTGACGACGGTGACGGGGCGGTGCTGCATGGGGTGGTCCTCCGGTTCAGTTCTGCTGGCTGATCTGATGGCTGACGTGCGGTCTTGTGGCCGACTTGCGGCCTTGCGGCGACACCCCGCGGCAGGCCCCCTCGGGTCCCGGCCCCGCCCGGCCTACCGCCCCGCCACAGGAGCGACGGCGTCCTCCTCGGCGGCCGCCTCCGCGGGCAGGCTGTCCATGAAGGAGCTGACGGAGAAGACCGCGTTGCCGGGGCCCGCCGGGCCGTAACCGGGCGGCGAGGTCAGTCCTTTGGCCTCCATCGTCGCCCGGTAGGCCTCCAGGAGCCGCACGTGGTACTCCAGCGGAGCGCCCTGCGGGTTCGCCTTGCCCAGCGGCGTCGTGGGCTCCGGGCACCACGTCGTGAAGCGCGGCGTGATGCCGCGCGACATGAAGTACTGCAGCCCCTCCACGGTCGAGTCGATGGCCTCGTCGACCGTCTTGAAGCCGAACGGCTCCGCCATCTCCACGCCCGCCACGAAGTTCGGGATCACGTTGCGCGGCCCGAACACCTCGGCGGAGTCCAGGATGCGGCGGTGCCACTCGTCGCGGCCGACGTAGCGCTCCTTGCCGGGGCAGTACCGCTCGAAGAGGTACGGGTCCCACACCTCGTAATTGGGGTGGTAGATCCGCACGCCGTAGTCGTGGAAGCGCTGGACGTCCGCCTTGGGCAGGGCCTGGGCGACGACCTTGCCGATCCAGCGGCCGGGGAAGCGCTCCTCGATGGCCTTCGCGTACTGCCCGTAGAAGTCGGCCTCGTCCTTGCCGCCGATCTGCGAGGTGATGGCGCCGCCGGTCAGCGTGTAGGCGGTGGAGGACTTGTTCGTGTCGTACTTGTCGATGATGGCGAGGGCCTCCAGGACCTCCTCCACCGGCTTCACGCCCGTGTAGGGGCGGCCCGCCGCCTTGTGCTGGCGCCAGTTGTGGTTGATGTCGCAGTACTGGCACTCCTCCTTGGCGCCGAAGTACTGGCAGACCCGGAAGACCGTGAGGTAGATGAGGTAGCCCCACTGGATGGTGGGCGCCACCTCCATGACGGACTTGCCGTTCTCCAGCGTGTGCCGGTAGTAGTCCGGCATCGGCGGCAGGCCGACGTCGGAGATGCGTACGCCGTCGAGGTAGAGGCCGAGCACGCCGTGGTCGTCGGCGGCGACCCGGTAGGGCGAGGACGGGTTCACGCGGACCGAGACGACGGTGCGGCGCAGCTCGTAGGGGCCGCCGGTGAGGACGATCTCCTCCGGGGGGCGGCGCAGGGCGGCGGCGCCCAGCTCGGGGAGCGTGCCGTGGTCGAAGGAGAAGATGAAGTACGACTTCGGCTTGACCTCGCCGCCCTCATTGTCGCTGAGCGCCGACTCGTCGAATGCGATGCCGCCGCGCAGCAGATCCTCCTTGATCACCGCTTCCCGTGGCACGTGCGGGAACCGCTCCATGAGCGATTCGACGAGTTCGGTACGGCTCTCGCTACGGCTTGGCATGGACCGGGCACCTCGGCTCCTGTTGGTCGATCTGTCCCGTCCACGCTAATACGCTCCCGATCCGTTCCGAATCCGGCTCCGGTCTCGGGACGTGTCCACCGCGGGTCCCGGCTTCAGGTGGGGCGCCCTCGCGGGCCCCGCCGATCCCCCGGCGAGCGGTCGGGCGCCCCGTCGGCGAGCGGTCAGGCGGCGGACCGCTCCCCGGCCGAGCGGCGCCGCAGGGCCGGTGTGGTCAGGGCCGGCGGGGTCCACACCCCGTCCGGCGGGTAGACGTCGGTGCCGGGCGGCACGATGGCGTCGATCCGGTCGAGCGCCGCGTCGTCCAGCGCCACGGACGCGCCCTTGAGGGTGGCCCGCAGCTGCTCCATCGTGCGCGGGCCGATGATCACGGACGTGACGGCGGGGTGCGCGAGCGGGAAGGCGATCGCCAGCTCGGGCAGGGTGCAGCCCAGGTCCTCGGCCACGGCGACGAGCTGCTCGACGGCCTCCAGTTTCGCGGCGGTGAGCGGCGCCGCCGGGTCGAAGCGGCCCGGGTGCAGGGTGGGGCGCCCGCTGCTGAGATCCATGGCCCGGCCCTTGCGGTAGCGGCCGGTGAGGAACCCCGAGGCCAGCGGGCTCCAGGTCAGCGTTCCCATGCCCAGGCGCTGTGTGACGGGCAGCACATGTTTCTCCACGCCTCTGGCCAGCAGGGAGTAGGGCGGCTGCTCGGTGCGGAACCGGTGGAGTCCGCGCCGGTCGGCGACGTGGTGGGCCTCGACGATCTCGTCCGCGGGGAACGTGGAGCAGCCGAAGGCCCTGATCTTGCCCTGGCGCACCAGGTCGGTGAGGGCGGAAAGCGTCTCCTCGATGTCGGTCGTGTGGTCCGGCCGGTGCACCTGGTACAGGTCGATCCACTCCGTCCCCAGCCGCCGCAGGCTGTCCTCCACGGCCCGGACGATCCAACGCCGGGAGTTTCCGCCCCTGTTGGGGCCCTCTCCCATCGGGAAGTGGAACTTGGTCGCGAGCACGACGTCGTCGCGGCGGCCCTTGAGCGCCTTGCCGACGACGATCTCCGACTCCCCCGCGGAGTACATGTCCGCGGTGTCGACGAAGTTGATGCCCTCGTCCAGCGCGGCGTGGACGATCCGGGCGCAGTCGTCGTGGTCGGCGTTGCCGACGTGGCCGAACATCATGGTGCCCAGGCAGTAGGGGCTGACCTCCATACCGGTCCCGCCCAGAACGCGGTGGCGCATGCGACTCTCCTTGGCCGTGTCCCCCTTCGGGCCCACTCGGCTGCCGTGACCCTACGAGCTGGAGTGCGCTCCAGGGCAAGCGCGACCGGCGCCCGGGGCCAGGTGGTGCCGGGCGGCGCGATGGGGGACACGGGCGAGGGTCAGCTCTTGGAACCGGAGAGGGCGACGCTCTGGACGAAGTGCCGCTGGAGGAAGACGTAGACCAGCAGCATGGGCAGGCTCGCGATGAGCGAACCGGCCATCATGATCGGGTAGTTGGTCTCGAATTGCCCCTTCAGGGAGGTCAGTCCGGCGCTGATTGGCATCGTCGCCGGGTCGGTGTTGACGACCAGGGGCCACAGCAGGTCGTTCCAGGACCACATGGCGGTGATGACGGCGAGGGCGGCGAGGGCGGGCCTGATCAGCGGCAGCATGATGGACCAGAAGATCCGGAAGGAGCCCGCGCCGTCGATGCGGGCGGCCTCCTCCAGCTCCTTGGGGAGCGTGAGGAAGAACTGGCGCAGCATGAAGGTGCCGAACGCGCTGAACATGCCGGGCAGGAACAGCGCGGGGGCGGAGTTCAGCAGGCCGAGCGCCTGGATGATGTCGTACTGCGGCAGCACGAGCAGGGAGCTCGGCACCATCAGGACGGACAGGAAGAGCGCGAACAGTACGTTGCGGCCCCGGAAGCGCATGCGGGCGAAGGCGTAGGCGGCGAGGGAGCAGAACACCAGTTGGCCCAGGGTGCGGCCGACGGTGTTGAGCAGGCTGTTGGTCAGCATCTCGCGGAACGGCAGCGCGGTGAAGACCTTCTCGAAGCTCGCCGGGTTCCAGTCGTCGGGCAGGAAGGTCGGCGGCACGCGCGAGGTCTCGGCGAGTGTCTTGAGGGCGGTGAGCAGTTGCCACAGGAACGGGAAGACCATCACGAGCGCGCCCAGCGAGAGCACGGCGTGGGTGGCGAGGGAACCGGCGCGTCCGCGGCGTGTCCGGGTGTCAGGCATAGTGCACCCACCTCTTCTGGAGCCGGAATTGCAGGTAGGTCAGCGCGGCGATGAGGAGCATGAGCAGAAAGGCGAGTGCGGCCGCGGCGCCCTGCGCGTTCTCGACGAAGGCCCATTTGTAGAAGAGGCCGACGACGGACTGCGTATCGCCGATCGCGGGATTCGTCTCGCCCATCATGATGTAGATCAGGTCGAAGGTCTGCAGGGAATTGATCATGCAGATCACGGAGGCGAAGAAGATGGTCGGGCTGAGAAGCGGGAGGGTGATGGTGAAGAACCTGCGCAAGGCTCCGGCGCCGTCGAGTTCCGCGGCTTCGTAGTAGTCCCGCGGAATTCCCTTGATGCCCGCCATGAAGATGATCAAGTAGTAGCCGGTGGTCGACCAGACCATCACCATGCCGATGGCGAAGACGGCCGTGCTCGGGTCGGAGACCCAGTAGCGCCGCTCGGCGCCGAACCGGTTCAGCACTTCGTTCAGGAGCCCGAAGTCGCCGTTGTAGAGCCAGTTCCAGACCAGTCCGACGGCGACGGGCAGCGTCACGAACGGCACGAAGTACAGGGCGCGGTAGACCGCGACGCCCCGCAGGCCGCGCCGGTTCAACAGGGCAGCGACGACGATCGCGACCGGCAGCCCGGTGAGCCCGATGAGGCTGTAGATCAGCGTGTTGCCGAGCGCCTGCCACACGGTGACGTCCCGCACGACCCGGACGTAGTTGTCGGTGCCGATGAACGTGTGGCCGCCGAAGGCGCCGAACTCGGTGAAGCTGAAGTAGAAGGTCTGGAGCAGCGGCCAGAAGTAGAAGACGGCGAAGCCGAGGCCGAGCGGCGCGATGAAGAGGTAGGCGGCGCGCTGACCGCGAGACGTGGCGGGCGCGGCGGCGCCGCGCCGCTCCCTCGCCTTCGCGGCCGCCGTGGCGGGAAAGACACTCATGAGGCGCGTTCCTCCTTCAGGGCCCGGTCCATCTGCTCGCCCAGCGTCCGGGCGGCGCTCTCGATTCCGCCCTTTCCGCTGAACGCGGCGCCGAGCAGCGGGTATTGGAGGTTCTCCCAGACGGGGGTGTTCTCGGAACTCGGGTACGGGACGGCGTACTCCTGCATCTCGATGAAGTGCTTCAGGTCGAATTCGGGCATCGACGTGAGCCAGGCGTCCTGCGTCCCCTGGTAACTGGAGATGGTGGCGCCCGCCTTCGCCTGGATCTCGGCGGCCTCGCGTCCCGCCATGAAGTGCACGAATTTCCAGGCCGCTTCCTTCCTGCGGCTCTTGGCGGAGATGACGTTCGCCAGGCCGTGGATGATGGTGGCCCTGCGGCGCCCTCGGGGCAGGACGGCGATGCCGCCGTGGTCCTTGATCGCGGGCACGGCGTACATCTGCCCGGACACCGCGGAGACGTCGTAGTTCATGGCTACCTTCTCCGACCAGTAGCGCACGCGCCCGATGGACTCGACCATCGCGCTCTGCGGCGGCGACCAGCCCCGGTCGACCATGTCGGTGAGGAAGCGCAGGCCGTCGATGGACCGCTCGTCCCCGAAGCCGGAGCGGCCGTCCTCCAGGACGTGGCCGCCCGCGCCGCAGATGGCCGGGTAGATCTTGAACTGCCGGTGCATCTCGGCGGCGAAGCCGTGCACGCGCTGGCGCGGGTCGGTGAGTTCGGCCGCCGCATCCCGTACGTCGTCCCACGTCCACGTCTGGTCCGGGTACGGGATGCCGGCCTTGTCGAAGAGCGCCTTGTTGTACCAGAGCCCGATGGTGTCGAAGTCCTTCGGGAGGCCGTACTGCGTGCCGCGGTAGGCGTACAGCTTCACCAGGGCGTCCGGGTGGCGGTCGACGGGTGTGGCGTCGGCCTTGATGTGCCCGGAGAGCGGTTCCAGGACGCCGTTCGCCGCGTACAGCTGGAAGTTGACGGCGTTCATCCAGAAGACGTCGGGGGCGGTGCCGCCGCGCATCGACGTCTTGAGGGTGGTCCAGTAGCTCGCCCAGGGCGTGAGTTCGATCCGCACGGAGATCCTCGGGTGCTCCTTCTCGAACGCCGCGATGATCTTCTCCATGCCCGGCACCTGCGCCGGGTCCCACATCCCGTACGAGAGCGTGGTCCCGCCCCCGCCGTCCGCGCCGCCGCCCCCGCCGGAGCAGGCGGCGAGCATCGGGGCGGCGAGCGCGCCGCCGAGCAGAGTCCTTCTGCGCATACGTGCCTCCCAGGAAGCCGTCGGGGCGCCGGCCGGGCCGCCGCGGGGCGCGCGAACAGACGCCCCGCGGTGCCGCTACGGCGCCGTGTCCGCGAGCTGTTCCTCCCCTACGTGTCGAGCGCCTTGCGTACGGTGCCGAGGGCGACGCCCCGCCCGCCCGAGCCGACTCAGCGCGAGGCGCGGGGCGTTCGGGGCGTTCGGGGCGTGCGGGGTCACAGGGCGCAGCCGCTCTTCGAGCAGCGGCGCCAGATGCCGGCCGGCGGGGGTGGCCTCGCCGGTGAGCACGGTCGGTTCCGGGCCGACGGCGGCCAGCGCGTCCGGGTCGGCGGCGTCCTCGGCGCGGTAGGCGCGGTCACCCTGGGCTCCCCGGCACGCCGGGCGCCCGGCCCGCGCAGGGCCGTGTACGCGGTGCTGATGCCGAGCAGCGGCAGCCTGCCGCGTTCTCCCGCGAGGGTGGCGGCGCCCTGCCGGCGCTCGGCAAGGACCGCGTGGTGCACGTCGTGTCCCTGCGTGCCGACGGAGAGCAGCCGCCCCAGGTAGACGCCGGACCAATCGGGCACCACGACGGAGGTGACGGCGCCCCGGCGCAGCACAGCGGCGCCGAGGAGTAACCCCCTCTTGTGCAGACCGATGCCGACGCCGAGGCCCCGCTCGGTCGGTTCGTCCACGGCGGCTTCGACGGCGGGCCCGGAGAGGCCGGTGCCCACGGCGCGTCCCGCGAGGCTCTGGGGGCTGCGGCGGTGCGGGGCGCGCAGGGCGACGGTGGTGTTGAGCCGCCGCAGCGCGACCAGCTCGTGCCCCCGCGCCGCATTCCGCACCAGTGCTTCACCTCGGTCCCGCGCCGGGCCGCCCAGTTCGCGGCCCGGTGTTCTGCCGGCCCGCTGAATTCGGTAGGGACACTTTCATATCCGCCCCGGCCCGGGAACCCCTTCGACGGCGCCTCTCGACGGCAGGGGTACGACGTTGAGCCCGGTGGCGCGTCACGGCCACCGGGCTCCGTCACCGCCCCGCGGGGGCGGCGCTAGTCGACGTACGACTCCAGGGTGCCGCGGCGCCGCACATCAAGCGTCGCGCAGTGGAACGAGCCGCCGAACGGCGCGTAGTGCAGCAGGTCGCACGGGATCGGCTCGAAGCCCCAGGATTCCAGGGCCCGCAGCATGCCGGTGTGGTGCCGCTCGGCGATCACCCGCTTCTCGTCGAGCATCAGCACGTTCATGCTGAGCCATTTGCCGCACATCGACGTCATCTTGAGCAGGCGCTCGTCGATCGGATCGGGTTCCGGGGCGACCAGGACGTCCCACGAACGCAGCACGTCGGGCAGCCGGTCCACGTCGATGTACTCGGGGTTGACCAGGACCTTGCCGGGAGCGAGCAGGACGAACGTCGTGTCGATGTGCATGGGTGTGCGGCAGCAGCTCTCGATCTCGTGGATGCGGTAGCCGGGCCCGAGATGGCGGCGCAGCCATTCGATGCCCATCCCGTTGGTGACGTTGCTCCGTGTCACGAACAGATCGCGGCCCGCCCGCACGAAATCCGCCGCGTCGAATACCGGCTCGAACTCCGTGAGGATGTAGCGCATCGGCTCGCCGTCCTTGGGCGGCCTGAAGTCCTTCTCGTACAGCGCGTCGGTGAGCTGCGGCTTCGGCGCCGCCGTCCAGCGGGCGCCGCGCCGGAAATAGTCCTTGAGGAGCGTGCGATAGGAGTGGGTCTCGAAATACCGGCACGGCCACGCCATGGGCGTCTCGATGATCTCGTCGCCGATGACGAGCATGCCGTCGCGCGGACAGGAATTGCAGAAACCGCGGGAGGACCAGTCGGGGGTGGCGAAGCGCTGCTTGTAGTCCACCGGGTCCGGCCGGGTGACCGTGACGTCGAGGGACTCCAGGAGGGCGACGAACCCGTCCAGTTCCTGCTGCGCGGGCTCGATCAGCCTGCGCGGATATTCGAAGCCGGCGGCGAGTCCCTGGAGCCGGGCCGCCCACGGCGGGATGTTGCAGGCCACCACGGAATGACTGGAGGGAATCGTCGCGCCGTCGAGGCGCCCGACGATCACTTCCTCCAGCGGGTCCCACTCATTGTGCGAATTGACCGGTGACACGAGAGTTTCCCCGACGGTCACCCCTGCCGGAATTCCAGGCTTTTGCGCTACGCCCATGTTCACCGCTTCCGCTCGCAGAAAACAAACGTCTCACCGAACTCAACGCTTTACCACAGGTGGCGCGCCCGTCGTCGTACGCCGTGCGCACGGATGCGCGCTTCGGGCATCGGCCTTCGGGCATCGGCGCGGGAGGAGTTCCCGCGCCGCGTCGAGTACCGGCTTCCGCGACATTCATGCCACCGCCGTGGCGGCCGCCACGCGTGGCCGGTTCGTGAAGATCCAGGTGGGGGTATGCGCACCCGTCCCGCACAGATGCGGCAGGATGACGTCCGCGCCCGGCCGGACCTCCGCACCGGGCGCGACCGAACTCCCGGGACCAAGCAGGTATCACAAGGTGACGACACATCACATACGCCGCGTGCAGGCGCCCTCACTCCGTACGACAGGGGTGAACCGATGACCCGTGCGCTCACACTGCACGACTGGATGGTGGCCGGGATCGCGGTGGTCGCGGGCATCGCGGCCGGACTGCTGCTGCGCGCCCTGCTGCGCTGGCTCGGTGAGCGGGCGAGCCGGACCCGGTGGAGCGGCGACGACGTCATCGTCGACGCCTGTGCGCACGCTGGTCCCCTGCGCGGCCATCACCGCGGGCCTGGCCGCCGCGGCGGGCGCACTGCCGCTGACCCCGCGCACCGGCCGCAACGTCACGATGACGCTGACGGCCCTGCTGATCCTCGCGGCGACGCTGACGGCGGCGCGGGTCGTCACCGGCCTCGTCCGCTCCGTGGCGCAGTCGCGCTCCGGGGTGGCGGGCTCGGCCACCATCTTCGTGAACATCACGCGGGTCGTCGTGCTCGCCATGGGGTTCCTCGTCGTCCTGCAGACCCTCGGCATCTCCATCGCACCGCTGCTGACCGCGCTCGGCGTCGGCGGTCTCGCGGTCGCCCTCGCGCTCCAGGACACCCTCGCCAACCTCTTCGCGGGCGTCCACATCCTCGCGGCGAAGACCGTGCAGCCCGGCGACTACATCCAGCTGAGCAGCGGCGAGGAGGGGTATGTGGTCGACATCAACTGGCGCAACACCGTCGTCCGCTCGCTCTCCAACAACCTCGTGATCATCCCGAACGCCCAGCTGGCGAGCACCAACATGACCAACTTCAGCCGCCCCGAGCAGGAGCTGTCGATCACGGTGCAGGTCGGGGTGAGCTACGACAGCGACCTGGAGCAGGTCGAGCGGGTCACGGCCGAGGTCGTGGACGAGGTGATGAAGGAGATCACCGGCGCGGTCCCCGATCACGAGGCGGCGATCCGCTTCCACACGTTCGGGGACTCGCGGATCAGCTTCACGGTGATCCTCGGCGTCGGCGAGTTCAGCGACCAGTACCGCATCAAGCACGAGTTCATCAAGCGCCTGCACCAGCGCTACCGCGCCGAGGGCATCCGGGTCCCCGCCCCGGCTCGCACGGTCACCGTCCAGCAGGGCGAACTGCCGCCGCCGCTCGGCATCCCGCATCAGCGCGACAGTTCGCCGTCGCCGCGGGTCCACTGAGCCCCGTAGGAATGCTCCGAGTGGCGCCCGGCGGAAGGCCATGATCCACTCGCGGGCATGGGGCACGACCACGGCCCGTCCTCCGCGGCGACGGGCGGCACGCTCAGCGGGACGTACCGGAAGCGGCTGCTGTGGACCATCTGCATCAGCGGCTCCATCACCGTCATCCAGGTGGTCGGCGCGCTGCTGTCCGGCAGCCTCGCGCTCCTCGCCGACGCCGCGCACAGCCTGACCGACGCGGTCGGCGTCTTTCTCGCCCTCGGCGCCATCACCCTCGCCCAGCGGGCGCCGACGCCGCGGCGCACGTTCGGCTTCTACCGGGTGGAGATCTTCTCGGCGGTCCTGAACGCGCTGCTCCTCGTCGCCGTCTTCGTCTGGGTGCTGTGGTCGGCGATCGGCCGCCTCAGCGAGCCGGTGGAGGTCAAGGGCGGCCTGATGTTCGCGGTCGCGGTCGGCGGCCTGGTCGCCAACCTCGTGGGGCTGTGGCTGCTGCGGGACGCCAAGGACAAGAGCCTCAACCTGCGCGGCGCCTACCTGGAGGTTCTTGGGGACGCGCTCGGCTCGGTCGCCGTGATCGTGGGCGGCCTGATCATCCTGCTGACGGGGTGGCAGGCCGCCGACCCGATCGCCTCCCTCGTCATCGGCGTGCTGATCGTGCCGCGCGCGTACGGGCTCCTGCGGGACTCCGTCCACGTCCTGCTGGAGGCCACCCCGCAGGACGTCGACCTCGGCGAGGTCCGGCGTCATCTCCTGGCGGAACCGGGCGTCGTCGCCGTACACGACCTGCACGGCTGGACCGTGACGTCGGGCATGCCGGTGCTCACCGCGCACGTGGTGGTCACGGACACGGCCCTCGCGGCCGGATACGGCGCCCTGCTCACCCGGCTCCAGCAGTGCGTCGCCGGCCACTTCGACGTGGCGCACTCGACGCTGCAGCTGGAGCCGCGGGGGCACGGCGAGGACGGCGGGGCGCTGCACGTGTGACGCGACGACGCGCGGGCGGCGTCCTGCCATGACGGTGCGTCACGTCGGGCCAGCCCAGGGTGCATCCACTCCGTGGCGATCCTGTGCATCTTTGCGGGCAGCGCCATGGAAGCCGGACGAGACCTCCCATCTCACCGGGGAGCGTCCGACGACAGCGTGATAGCACAGGGTGATCAGATCCGAAGGAGACGACGACACCATGGGCATCTTCAGCCGTCGCCAGACCGCCACGCTCGACCCGGCGCGGGCCGGGGGCCGCGGTACGCCCTTTCCGGCGGCCGGCGATGCCGGGCTCGACACCCGGCGCTGCGCGCGCTGACCGGGCAGTGGACCATCGACCGCCCGCACAGCCGCATCGGGTTCTCCGTGCGGCACGCGATGGTCACGACCGTGCGGGGTGCCTTCGGTGACTACGACAGCGCGCTGTACTTCGACGGCGCCCGCCCCGAGGCCTCGCGGGCCGAGATCACCATCCGGGTCGCCAGCGTCGACACGGGCGTGGAGCAGCGGGACGCGCACCTCGTGGGCCGCGACTTCTTCGACGCGAGCCGCTACCCGGAGATGGTGTTCCGCAGCACCTCCGCGGTCCATGAGGGCGGGGAGACCTTCCGCATGGCGGGGGACCTGACCATCCGGGACGTCACCCGGCCCGTCGAACTGCAACTCGACTACCTGGGGTCGGTCGTGGACCCGTTCGGATATGAACGGGCCGGCTTCGACGGCACCACCACCATCGACCGCACGGCGTGGGGCCTGGTCTACAACCAGCGCCTGGAGGCGGGCGGCACGATGGTGAGCGAGAAGGTCCGGTTGCAGTTCGACATCTCGGCGATCCGGACGACGCCGCTGGCGTAGCCCGTCCCCGTACGCCCAAAAGGCCGGGCCACGGGAAGTGTTCCCGTGGCCCGGCCTCATGACGACACCGTGAGGGCCGTCATGGATGGAGGGCGCGCGTCACGGGGCGAGCCGGTACGCGTTGGTGATCGTCTCGGTCATGGTGTTGCCGGACGTGTCCTTCAGGTACACGCGGTATGCCACGGCCTTGGCCGTCGCCGGGTGCCGGACAGTCGCCGTGTGCGCCCCCTTGGTGTCGGTCGTGACGGGGGCCGGCTTCCAGGTGCTGCCGCCGTCGTAGGAGACCTTGACGGTCAGCTCGGCGATCTTGCCGGGGCCGGCCGCCGCGCCCGCCACCTTCAGCGGCACCGTCAGCGTGCTGCCCGCCGGGGCCGTGCCGTTCAGCGCGAGCTTCGGCGCGAGCCGGACGGTGGACAGCGGCAGCTCGGTGGGCTCCTCCTCGGGGGTCTTCCCGGACGTGAACGTCCAGGCCGCGGCCACCTTCGTGCTGGTCGCGGAGACCTTCGCCGCGCGGGTGGCCTCCATGGTCAGCCGGTACGGAGCCGAGGCGGCCGGGAGTTCGGCGTTCACCGCGCCCGGGCCGCCCACGGCGAGGGTACGGCCGCCCGACTCCAGCCGGGTGAAGCCACCGGTCGTCGCCGAGCCGCCCGCGTGCCCCGCGCGCCGTCGCTGAACAGCTCGATGTAGGCGTCCATGGCGTTGCCCGCGCGGCGCGCGCCCTGCCGGTCGTCGGCCTTGAGGTCAGGGCCGACGACGCCGGTGTTGAAGTTCAGCGTGTAGCGCTTGCCCGCCTTGTACGCCACGTCGCCGGAGTAGTAGTTGATGGCCGCCACCCCCGCGTCGTCGAGCTGCTCCATGGACCAACTCCAGCGCAGGTCCTTGGTGTTGACATAGCTCGTGCCGGAGGCCGGCAGCTTCAGCCCGGTCACCGGCACCAGGGGCGGGTTGTAGCCGTTCCTGCCGACGGGCGTGGCGGAGAGCGTGCCCTTGCGCTGGGCGGCGGAGGCTCCGACGCCGTACTTGACCTCGGCCAGCTCGGCCTTGGTGGCGGCGTGCTTCAGGCCCGAGAACCAGTTGCCGGTACGGCTGAAGGCCAGCCGGTAGTCGACCTTCGTCGCCGCCGTGCCCGAGGCCTTCCAGTGGCCGTTGTACTGCGCGTTCAGGGTGGGCGAGTCCGGGCCGATGCCGAGGGTGCGCAGGGCGGTGCCGTCGCTGAGGCTCCAGCTGCTCGCGATCCCGAGGGTCGTGTCGTCGTAGCTGATGTTCGACTCCGTGTGCCGCGCGCCGGCGTCCGGGGGCGTGACGGCGACCGGCTTGGCCTTGCGGGAGTCCAGTGTGACCGTCGCCTTGGCGCCGACCTTCAGCTTCGGCTGGACGAAGACCGCGAAGCTCTTGGTCGGGCCGTAGACGGCGCTTTCCACTGCGTACGTGCCCTTCGGCACCCGCACGGTGACCGGGCCCTCGCGGAAGGGGACCTCGATCTTCCGCTGCGCGCCGTCGGTGAGCATGGTGGTGTAGCTGGACGAGGCCTTGCCGTTGATGTCGAGGTGCTTCAGCGTCAGGTCGTACGACTCCACCTCCCGGTCGACGACGAGGCCGGTGCGCACCTCCTGGCCGTCACCCGTGGCCAGGAGGGTTCCGCCGTAGACGCCGTCGGCCGTACCGACCTTGGTGTCGGCGGTGACGGTCGTCTTGGCGGTGCCGCCCGCGGGGACGGTGAGCTGGGCGTCCTTGACGGTGAACAGGCCCGCCGGGCCCGGGCGGCCCTTCGGGTCCACGAAGCCCGCGGAGAGCGTGAGGGTGACGGGCTTGGTGCCGAGGTTGCGGTAGGTGACGGTCTTGGCGACCGGCTCGTCGTCGGTGTGCGGCCAGGCCTGCGTGCCGAAGGCGACCGTGCCGGGCTCGGGGACGACGGACGCGGTGACGGCGCGCGTCAGGTCGACGCGGCCCGCGCCCTGCTGCTGCGGGTTGAGCGCCGGGTTCGGCGTGGTGGAGTCGTTCAGCGCCGCCTTGAGCTGCGGGCCGGTCCACTTGGGGTGCTGCTGGAGGAGCAGGGCGGCGGAACCGGCCACGTGCGGGGTCGCCATCGAGGTGCCCGACATGGCGACATAGCCGTCGCTGCCGGGGTCGCCCGGGTCGTCGGACGTCAGCGTGGAGCGGGCGGCCGTGATGTCGTCGCCGGGCGCGGTGAGGTCCGGCTTGGTGATCCCGTCGGCCTGCGGGCCGCGGCTGGAGGTCTCCGCGATGCCGTCCTGCTTGTCGACGGAGCCGACGGTCAGGGCGGCGGGGGCGCTGCCGGGTGAGTTCAGCGTGCCGTACGCGGGGCCGTCGTTGCCAGCGGCGATGACGAAGAGGGCCTTGCCGGAGAGGCGCGCGACGGCCGCCTCCATCGCGTCGGTGCCCGGTGAGTCAAGGCTGCCGAGGCTGAGGTTGACGACCTTCGCGCCCTTGTCGACCGCCCACTGCATGCCGGCGGTGATGCTGGACTCGGTGCCGGTCCCCTCCACTTCGGAGATGACCTTGCCGTCCAGGAGCTGTACGTCGGGCGCCACGCCCTTGTACTTGCCGCCCGACTTGGCCCCGGAGCCCGCGAGGGTCGAGGCGACGTGCGTGCCGTGGCCCATGCGGTCCTTGGCGTCGGGCGCGGACTCGGTGAAGTTCTTCTCGGCGACCTCGACGTTCTTGAGGTCGGGGTGCGTCTGGTCGACCCCGGTGTCCAGGACGGCGACCTTGACGCCCTTGCCGGTGTATCCGGCCTTCCACATCGTGGGGGCGCCGATCTGCGGCACGCTCTTGTCGAGGGCGGGGCGGACCTTGGCGTCCAGCCACACGTGCGCGAGGGCGGGGGCCGCGGTGGTGCGCGCGTTCGTACGGCCGCCCGTCCCACCGGTGATCTTCGCCCAGAGGCCCTGCGCGCCGGACTTGGGCGCGGCGAACGCCTCACCGCCGATCGCGGGCAGCGCACGGCGGTCGCGGGCGAGGCCCTTGAACGTGTCACCGGCACGGCCGTCGGCGCGGATGCCCTGCCGGTACTCGACGATCAACGGCAGCGACGTGCGGTGGGCGTCGTCGTACTTGTCCCTGACGAGCCGCGTGACGTCGAAGAGGCGCCGGTCCAGCGTGCCCGCGCCGATCAACGGCTGGGCGTCCTGCGGGATGACATACGTGTGCCCTGCCTCGCGCCGCACCGCGATCGTGACGTCCTCGCGGCCCTCGCCGCGGATCAGCCGGACGACCTGTTTGCCGCCCGCCCGGACGACCACACGGTCGCCGGTGACCAGCGTGATGGTCGCCGTCTTCCCGCCCCTCGCCCCCTGACCGGCCTTGGTCCCGCCGCCGGTCCGCGTGTCCGCGGTGCGGTCCTGCCGCGTCCCGGAGTCGGCCGAGGCCACCCCCGCGACCAGCGCGCCGGACACCACGGCGGCTATCGCCGCCGCCCCCACCCTTGATATGCCTGCCACCCGATATGCCTGTCTTTTGAGCGTACTTGCTGTGGTCGCCCGTAACACGCGATCTTGGGGGTGTTCGGTTCTCGGGGGCCGGAAGAAGTTCCCGGTACCGGCGTGCCGGCGCGGGACCGGCCGTCGGCTACCGCCGCGGCACCACGATGAACGCCGTGCCCTCGGCCAGGTCGACGCTGGAGCGGGGCGGCGCGCCGTCGCTCTCGTCGTCCCGCCGCAGCAGTTCGACGCGCCGCTGCTCCAGCTCCACCGTCTTGTTTCCGTTCACGACCGCCGTGAACTCGTCGAAGGCGATGTTCGACAACGACCGCCCCGTGCGCCTGCGCAGCCACGGGAGCAGGCCCAGCCCCGTGAACCAACGCCACACGCTCTCCACGACGGCGAACAAGGCCAGCGCACAGGCGAAGGCGGGAAAGGACATGAGCCAGACCGTCATGGTGACCACTGTTCCGGGTCCGCGGCGCGCGGGGATCAGACTCACGTAGGACCCGCTTCCCCCGTACGGCGGAGGCGCGCCGCACGCGACTCCACCACGCGGACCACCCCCGCATCTCGCGCCCGGCGGCCAACTCCCCCTAGCGGGAGTGGACTTGAGGCGCCGGGGAGGGCCGTGACAGAAGGGTGGGTGCCCGTGGGGCCGACACTCGCGTCAACCCAACTGGAGGTGTGCTAGGGGCAAGGGTTCCGCAAGACCTGCTGCCGGGCTGCGAACCCGGGGGCGCACGTGGAGATGACGGCCCATCCTTTGCGCGTCACGCAGTACCCGCCGAACCGCAAGCCCTTGACCCTGATCAGTTTGTGCTAGAGCGGCTCCCCCAGGCCCGCACGCGATGGCCCATGGCGGCTACGGCAACCGGCCCGACGCGGCCGACATCCCTCACCAGCGGCTGACCGCGGCCCTCCGCGCGGACGCGGACTCCGCGCGCCCCGAAGAGGCGGTACGCGCGCGGGAGTACGCCGACGACCTGGCCTCGGCCGTCGACGCGCAGGACGCCGACAGGACGGCCCGCGTGCTCGGCAGGATCAACACCCTGCTGACCACGGCCACCGCCGCCTTCACCCTCACCCGCGAACTGCTGCCGCCCGGCTCATAGCAGCACCCCCGCCGTCGCCGCCGGCCCCGGCTCAGTGGAAGCAGAGGCAGAACGGATGGCCGGCCGGGTCCGCGTACACCCGCCAGTTGGCCCCCGGGCGGATCTGGTCCGTCCGCTCCAGCACGGTCGCGCCCAGGGCGAGCGCCCGCTTCTCCTCGCCGTCGAGGTCGTCCACGTCGAAGTCCAGGTGGAGTTGTTGCGGGTGGCCCTGGCCGGGCCACTCGGGCGGCCGGTAGCCGTCCACCCGCTGGCAGGCCAGCGGTGTCCCCTCGAAGCCGTGCACCTCGACCCAGTCGTCGTCCCCGGGTTCGGCGACCACCCGGCCGCCGAGCAGCTCCGCGTAGAACTCGGCGAGCCGTACCGGGTCGGCGCAGTCCAGCGCGACCGCCTGCAGTTTCCGGATCACTTCCGTCACCCCTCACTCTTCGGTCGCTTGCGCGACTCCCGTATCGACAACGGAGGGGACGTACCCGGCCCCGCGGCGGGCATGCCGGCTCCGCCGAGGAGGCGCGCTCATGACGAGGGCGGAAGCGTGCCCGTGGCCGTGCCATCGGCCTTCGCGGCGTCGGCGACGGCTTCGGCGGCCGCCTCCGCGGCCTGCGCCGTGTCGTCGGCGGCCCGGGCGGCCATGTCGTCGTCGGTGGGCTTCTCGCGGGTGGCCGGTGACCGGGGCAGGTCCTCGGCGAAGGCGCGGCCCACCCCATGGAGGGCCGTGGTGATCTCGCTGGGGATCACCCAGAAGTTGTTCCCGGAACCCTTCGCCAGCTCGGGCAGGGCCTGGAGGTACTGGTACGCGAGCAGCTTCGGGTCGGGGTCGTTGCGGTGCACCGCCTGGAACACCTCGTCGATGGCCCGCGACTGGCCCTCGGCCTGGAGGATGGCGGCGGTGCGGTTGCCCTCGGCGCGCAGGACAGCGGCCTGCTTGTCGCCCTCGGCGGTGAGGATCTGCGACTGGCGCTGCCCCTCCGCCCCGAGGATCGCGGCCCGCTTGTCCCGTTCGGCCCGCATCTGCTTCTGCATCGCGTCCTTGATGGTCTGCGGCGGGTCGATGGCCTTGATCTCCACCCGGTTGACCCGCAGCCCCCACTTGCCGGTGGCTTCGTCCAGCACGCCGCGGAGCTGGCTGTTGATGGTGTCCCGTGAGGTGAGCGTCTTCTCCAGGTCCATGGAGCCCACGACGTTGCGCAAGGTGGTGACGGTCAGCTGTTCGACGGCCTGGAGGAAGTTCGCGATCTCGTAGAAGGCCGCCCGCGGATCGGTGACCTGGAAGTACAGGACCGTGTCGATCTCGACGACCAGGTTGTCCTCGGTGATGACCGGCTGCGGCTTGAAGGAGACGACCTGTTCCCGCAGGTCGATCACCGGGTGCACGCGGTCGATGTAGGGGATGACGAGGTTGAGGCCGGGGTTCAGAGTGCGGTGGTAGCGGCCGAGGCGCTCGACGTTGCGGGCGCGCGCCTGGGGGACGATGCGCACCGCCCGCACCACGGTGAAGAGCGCGATCAGCGCGATGATCAGGGCTGCGACAAGAAACGCGGAGACTTCCATGATTCAGTCCCGGGGGTAGACGAACGCGGTGGTGCCGCTGATCTCTATGACGTCCACGGTCTTTCCCGGAGGGATCACCAGCGTCTCGTCGTAGGCGCGGGCGGTCCACTCCTCACCGTCGATCCGGACCCTGCCGTCCAGGCCCGACACCTCCGACACGACATACGCGGCCCTGCCGACCAGGGCGTCTATGCCGAAGCGCACCGCTTGTGGCCGGAGCACGTGCCGCACCGCGAGGGGGCGTACGAACAGCAGGGTGATGGCCGCGACGACGGCGAACACCAGGAACTGGAAGGGAAGCGGAAGTCCGGTCGCGGCGCACACCGCGGTGACCAGCGCGGCGGCACTCAGCATGCCGAGCGCTGCGGTGAGGGTGAAGATCTCCGCCACGGCCAGGACGGCCGCGGCGATCAGCCAGATGAGCCACGGGTCCATCGCGTACCTCCTCCCCTGGACACGGACGCCGACGGGAGTGCGTGAGTGTGGGGGCGGGATCAGGCACAAAGCACCTTTTGCGCAGGTTACGCTTATTTTACCCGTTCGGGCGAGGAGTCTGCCGGGTGTCCGCCGCGGGTGCTGGTCGGGCGCGGCACGGCTGATCCGGGGCAGCCGGTGTCGCGCCGCCGCGTGTCGTGACGTCCGTCGCAGGAGGCGGCGTTAGCTTTCGACACGGCCGGGCGGCAGAGAGGACAGCAGTTGTCTGCGGACAAGGCGGAAGGGGCGGAGGGGGCGGGCGGAGCGGAAGAGGCGCGGGACAAGTCGTTCCTGGAAAAGGCCGCCTATGTGCTGACCCCGGGGTCGGTGGTCATCGGACTGCTGTACTACCTCGGGAACAGGTACCGCAGCGCCTACTACTCCTACTTCGGCATCTCCACGCGCGACCTGGAACTGACCATGCAGGAGTACTTGCTGGAGAGCCCCGCCGCGCTCTTCCTTCCGCTGTGGATCATGCTGGTCGCCGGTCTCGTCGGGATGCTGCTCTTCCGCTCGGTGGAGCGGTGGCTCGCCGAGGACACGACCTTGCGGCGGCGCCGCCTGGTGACGCGGGCGGTCGCCGTGCTGGGCGCCGTGCTGCTGCTGATCAGCTTTCCGGTCCTGCTGGAGCCGAGGTGGTGGCAGCGCACGGTGCAGCAGGGCCTTCCCGGAGGCTGGCTGCGTGAGTTCCTCCCGCCCTCGGTCGTGGCCGTCGGCGCTCTGCTGCTGATGCTCGCGCTGTACCTCAGGCGCGGGCCGGGGCGCCGGAGGGAGCGGTTCTGGAGTATCGCGGAAGGGCTGCTGCTGGCCGCGGTGGTGATGATCGTGTTCTTCAGCATGGCGCGCTACGCGCACGTCGCGGGAATGTCCCGGGCCCAGCACGACGCGGAACTGGACTACCGGGGAGCCACTCCCGTGCTCATCCACGCACGCGCTCCGATCCACGCCTCGGCGCCCTTCGTCGCCTGTGAGGACCGCGGGCGGGCGCATACGCCGTACCGGTTCCAGTGCATGGGCTTCCAGATTCTCGCCAAGTCGAGCACGCGGTACTTCCTGGTGCCGCACAAGCGGCCCGGCGACGGTGACATCACGCTCGTCCTGCGGGACGACGACAACGTCCGCGTCGAGGTGCTGGGCGTGGCACGGGGCTGACCGGCGGCCCGCGTCGGACGTCCGGTCAGAACGCCCCGGATGCGGCCGGGAACTCCTCGGGCCCGGCCGTGGCGCTCGGCGTGGCTCCCAGCTCCGGGCCGACCGTCGTGCTCGGCGGGGTTTCCTCCAAGCCGCCCGTGGCGTCCGTCGGCTCGACCGAGGGAGGGTCGGTCGTCACCTCGGGCGTCGGCGGGTCCGTGGGGGTGTGGCCTTCATGCTCGTTCTTCTCGACCACTTGGGCCGATACGCTCGAAGAGGTCGTTCCTCTGTCGGTCTCGACCGTCACGCTGCCCGCGACGTTCTTCGCCTCGCTCTTCGGCGGCAAGAGCATCTGGAACTCGCACCCCTCGCCGGACCGCATCGTCCTGCCGGTGCAGTCGTCCTTGGACACCTCGGCGTTCTCCGCCGCCACCTTCTTCACGGTCAGCGGCGCGTCCGAGGTGTTGCGGACCTTGACGTCGACCGCGGCGGACTCGCCGACGGCCACGCGCGGGAAGTCGATGTCCGGCCCCCGCTCGTCCCCGCTCCCCGGGAAGAGCGTGGCGGTCCCGGCCGCTGCCGGTGAGACATCGCTCTCGGGCGATGTGTCGTCACCGTTCCCGCAGCCGACCGCCGCGGTCAGCACTGCGAGCGCCACGGCCGTCCGCAGCAAGAACATTCCGACTCCCGGCCCACCAGGCATATCCGCTCCTCCGCCGCCCACGCGCACGCTTCCGCGAGCCTTGCACGGGGTGCGGGCCGGGCCACCGCGGCGCCCGGTCGCCACACGGCGCCCTCACCTGATCGGCCCCGGGCCCCACTGCCACCACCTGGCCCGGCCGGTCGCAGACGTTGTCGACCGCTTCCGGCTGCCTGTCGGTCGGAGCCGACGGTGGTACGAGGGTGCTGCCTCGGCTCGGCTCGCTCGGCCTTCTCGGTCGGCACGGTGAAGTCACGGGGGTCGTCGAGGGTGCGAGGCGCCCACGGCTGCGGGTCGATGGCCTCCGAAGCGGCCTCGCTACGGCTGCTCCCTGCTGCTACTCGTCGGCGGGCCCCAGTACGACGGGCAGGCGTCGCAGTCCGTTCAGGGTGACCACGGTTCGGCGGCGCAGGATCGCGTCGGTGGCGATCCGCAGGTGGGGGTGGCGGCGGATGAGGGTGCTCACGGCCACCTCGGTCTCCAGGCGGGCCAGCGCGGCGCCCGTACACCGGTGGCGGCCCCGGCCGAAGGCGAGGTGGCCCGCGTTGTCGGCCCGTTCCGGATCGAGGCGGTCAGCGTCGGTGAACCTGGCCGGGTCACGGTTGGCCGCCGCCAGCGACACCACCACCAGGCTGCCGGCCGGTATGAGCTGACCGCCCACTTCGACGTCCTGCGCGGCGAAACGCCACACGCCCATCCGCGCCGAGCCGTCGAACCGCAGGAACTCCTCAATGGTGTGCGTCAGCCGCTCCGGGTGCTCCCGCACGGCCGCGAGCAGCCGAGGCCGGGCCAAAAGCCCCTCCACCATGTTGCCGATGAACGCCCCGGTGGTGTCGAAGCCCGCGACGAACAGGTGGAACAGGACGGTCACCACGTCCTCGTCCGGGATGCCGTCCTTCGTCAACCGCGCGGTCACCTCCCCCATCAGATCGTCGTGGAACGTGCTCTTGCGCTGCGCGACGTACCGGGAGAGGAGTTCGAAGGTGCGCATCGCCGAGGCGCGGAGCCCGGCGACGTCCTGATCGTCATCGATCGACACGGTGCGCCGCACGAAGTCCAGGAAGTCGGGGCGGTCGGGCTCCGGTACGCCGACGATCTCGCACATCACGGTCACCGACAGCGGTACGGCGAACCGGCCCAGGAGGTCGACCGGTTCGTCGCCCCCGGCCAGCTGGTCCAGGATCACGTCCGCGATCTCCTGCACGCGCGGGCGCAGCTCTTCCGTACGCCGCGCCGTGAAGGCCCCGGCGACGGCGGCGTGGTAGCGGTCGTGCTCGGGCGGGTCCGCGCTGGAGAGGCTCCGGCCGTACGCGGAGATCATGTCCCCGGCCGGCGAGTTCCAGTCGAGACCCCGCCAGGTCTCGGGGAACCGCCGGGTGTCGTGGACCAGGCGCGGGTCGCCGAGTGCCGCTCGTACGTCGTCGTCGCAGCGCCAGGCCCGCAGCCCGTTGGGCAGGAGCACCTCGGCCACCGGGCGTGCTCGCGGAACCAGGCGAGCACGGCGTGCGGGGCCAGGTGGAAGGCGTCGTCGAACGGAGCCCCGGGGTCCGCGGGACACCGTGGCTCCGTCGGGGCCGTGGCACGGGTTTCGGCGCTGTTGCCGGTCGTCATGGTGGCTGCCTTTCGGTCTCGTGGCGGTCGTGGCGGTCGTGGCGGTCGTGGCGGCGGGGGTGGGCGGTGTCAGAACAGGCCGATCTCGTGGTGGAGCCCCGCCGGGCGGGACCGGCCGACCAGGAGCTGGATCATCGGTTCGAGGTGTTGGTCGCCGAGCGGCAGCACGTCGAGGAGCCGGTCCGGGTCGTAGCCGCAGTGCGCCTGGCACGCCAGGCCGTCGGCCGCCGCCGACAGGTGGCAGCGCTGGACCGCCACGCCCGCCTCCATGCCCTGGATGCGCAGCCACCGGTCGCCGTAGTGCGGAAGGGCAGCTTCGTAGTCAGTGAGGAGGGTGAGCACCAGCGGGGTGTGCCGGACGTCGAACATCCCGTTGTTCAGGGCGCTTTGGAGTTCATGGCGTACATCACCCGGGCGCAGGAGACCGATGCGGCGCCCCGCGTCGGCGACCAGGTACACACCGGGCTCCAGGCCCTCCACTTCGCCGACCGCGGCCACGAAAGCCGTCTGGGGGAAGGGAACCGTGCCGGGCAGGTCCGATTCGTGGTGCGCGCCGGCCCGCTGCAACATACGGCCGAACTCGGCGGCGGTCAGCGGCCCGGGGGCCGTGAAGCCCATGGAGGTCCGTCGGCCCGTCCAGGCGTCGGGGCGGGGCGGCTGCGCGGGGAGTTCCGTCCAGGAGCGCGCGCCGGCCGCCAGGCGGGGCAGCAGCGGCGGGATCGTGGCGTCGGGCGGGAGGTCCGCGAGCGAGCGGCGTCCTCCAACCGGTCGCCGGTGGGCCGGGGCACGCCGAGGGGGCCACCTTCCGCGAGGTCCGCGAAGGTGTCCGGTGCGGAGGTGAGTACGGCGTAGCTTCGCGTGTGGCGGCTGTCCACCGCTATCCGGTGGTCAAGGGCGGCGTCCGGGAACCAGTAGTGGACCCGCAGATGCCGCCCCTCGGCCTCGGCGACGGCGAGCGCCTGGCCGACCATGACCCCGGCGTCCATGCACTGCAGGCGGTAGGCGAACTCGCCGTACTTGAAACGCGTTCGCCAGGGAGTGACGGCGACCACCAGTCGGCTCACCGCTGGGCCGGTGGCCGCCTGCTGCTCGCTCGGGGGAACGTCCATAGGCGGAACGGCCATGGAGGGAACGGCCAAGGCGTGATGCAACGGCTCGTACCGGCCGGTGGGCACGTGGGGCATCATCTCGCCCGGCAGCACGTGGAGTTCGGCCGGATAGCGTTGACCGGCCGAGGCGACGACCCGGTGCACGGGGCCGAGGAATCGGGCGCCGCCGGAGCGCACCCCGGCCTCCCAGCGCAGCCGTGAGGCGCCGTCGTGCGGCGGAGCATCGAGGCCAGGCGCACCGCGTCCGGCGTACCGGCGCCGGCCGGGCTCGGACCGCCGACCGCTTCCGAGGGCAGGGGAACCATCCGGCGCCCGTCCCGGTCGGGGCGTTCCGTCGGAAGGCGGGACCAGTCGACGTCCCGCGGGATGCGGGCGCCGGTGCGGTGGTCCCGTATGTAGCGCAGCGCTGAGGTGCCGGGAGCGCCCGCCCCGAGGTCCCGGGCGGCTCCGGTGAGGTGGGTCCTGGCATCCCCGTACCGGTCGACGATCTCCGCGACGAGGTGACAGAGAGCGAGCCGCTGTGCGGGGAGGATGCCGAGCCGTGTCATGTGCAGATAGCCCCAGTTGACCAGGACCCGGTGCAGTCGCAGCACGGGGTCCTGGGCCGCCGCCACGAGCCAGCGGGGGTCGCGCTGGAGGGTGTGGTGGAAGCGGCTGCGGCGCAGCACCGCGTCGTCCCAGGTCGTCTCGCCGTTGCGGCCGGTCAGGGGCAGGTGCAGGCCGTCGGTGGACAGGAGCGAGCGGACGTCCGGCACGAGGTGCTCCATGCCGTCCAGGAAGGTCCGGAGGCCGGGGAGTTCCGTGTCGCTGGGGCCGTGCGCGGAGTTCAGCAGTTCCTCCGCCAGCGGGTGCAGGGCGGGGGCCCAGCGGTGGCCGAACCGCTCCAGTCGGCGGCGGAGCCGGTCGGGGTGCGGGGATTCCATGATGGCGCCCTCGACGTGGGAGCGGTAGGACATGCCGCCGAGCCGCAGCGGGCCGGGGAAGCGCAGGGCGAGGTGGAGCATGATGGTGACGGCGGCCCGGGTGCGGGCCCCGCCGTCCCCCTCGCCCAGCCGCCCGTGCCAGGCGGAGAGGGTGCGCAGGGCGGTGGCGCTGGACAGGTCGTGGAACCGGTCGTACAGGTCGACGGCGGCCGCACCGCCGAGGAGTGCGGAGCGGTCCTGGTGCTCCACGGTCAGCAGCGAGTCGTCGGGCTGCGGCGGCAGGTCGTCGTCGGCCTTCTCGCGCAGGGCGAGGTCCTCGGGCGGGACCTCGTGGGGCACGGGGCCGGTTTCCTGGCGGGCCTGTTGGCGGGCTTGCCGCAACCGGGCGAGGTGATCGAGGCAGCGGGCTTGCAACTGTGCGGCCACGCGATCCGCCTGGCCCTTGTCGACCAGGAGGGCGACGCGGATGTTGGCACCGCCCTGCCACTCCCGGAAGAACTGCTGCAAACGGCAGTACGGGGCGATGTCCCGCAGGACAGGGGCCACGAGCCCGGTGAGCAGGGCGTCCGGGTCCGCACGGTGGAAGAGGCGGTGGTCCTGCCACACGACGGGGTCGGTCGACCGGATCATCCGCGTACCTCCGCCGTGAGAGCCAGGGCCGTGCGGGCCGCCGCCGCTTCCTCCAGCAGGTTCAACCCCAAGCGGTTGCAGTGGGTGTGCCAGGCGTGCAGCAGGGGGCGCGCCGAGTCCCCGGGCGACGGCACGGCCAGGCAGTGCTCCGCCATGACGGCGGCGGCCCGGTTCGGGCGGGGCCATGCGGCTTCGCAGGCGAGCCGGCTGCGGCGGTGCACCTCCGGGGCGTCCGCGCCCGCCAGTTGGCCGGCCCACTCCTCGAAGGCGTCGGGTAACGAACCGCACCCGGCGGGGGCGGGGACGGCCAGGATGGCGCGCAGCGTGTCGACGGCGTGCCGGGCCCGCGCCTGCCACGCGTGGCGCTGGTGCAACTGGAGCGCGACGGCGCTCGAAGCGGTGAGGAAGGACAACGTCGCCGACTGGTCCGTGCACGCGGGCGCGCCGGGCATCCAGGCACCCGAGAAGTCCTCGACCCTGACCGTACGGGAGGGCAGCAGCGGCGCGGCGGAGCGGCCGGTCACCTCGCGGCGCATGATCCACGCCGACGACGCCCTGTACTCGGCCTCGCTGAGCGGCTGGTGCTCCGGATTGCCCTCGGCCCACCGCTCGGCGGCCGCGCACAGCCGGGTGCGGGCCTGCTCGCGGTGTCGGGGTGTCCGGCACAGTGCCCGGAGCCGCACATGGGGGCCGCGCTCCCAGTAGCGCAGGAAGAACCAGGCGCGGGCGTCGGTCTCGGTGGCCGTACGCTTCAGCAGCCCTGCCAGCTGCCCGAGGTGCCGGTCGAGGTCACTGTGGGCGTAGACGTGGACGGAGAGCCAACTCGGCCCGCTGTCCTCCGACTTCATGGCCGCGTATGACGCCATGCCAGGTGTCACCCCGTCAGATGTCACCATGTCAGGTGTCACCATGTCAGATGTCCACCTCCCAGACGGCTTCGGCGAACCATCGGCTGCCGTCCTCCGCCATGGGCGCGTGCGCGGCGTCCGGAAGGACTTCCTGGAAGAGGAGGCGGCGGGCCTCGCGGTGCGTCGTGCGCTCGATCTGGGCGACGCCGAGCGGCGAGGTCAGGTCGATGGGCATGGGCTTCCGGTGCTTGTCGGCCCCGGCCGCGTTGACCGCGCGGACGAACGACCAGGCGGGGATGGCGCAGCCGCGGCGCCACGCGTCGACGCGTTCGGCATAGCTCAGCAGGGTCTCCCCCGCACCGCGTCGCGGCACCTGGCCCGATTCGACGATGACGGTACGCCGCATGAGGATCACGCCCCCGAGGTCGACCCGGGGCACCAGCCGGCACCCGGCCTCGGTGAGGTGGCCCTCGGGTGCGATGACGGGCTGCACGCGGTGCTCGGGCGAGGGTCCGAACATGCGCAGGAGCAGCCGCAGCACGGCGGGATAGTGGAAGTCCGCCATGCGCCCGCGCGGCACGACACGCAGCCGTCTGCCGCCGTGGGCGAGCACCAGGCGGCCCTCCCCCGCGACCACGTGGCACTCCCGTGCGTCGATCCGCGTTCCCGCGGCCGACCGCCCCCGGGTCGACAGCCCCTGGGACACGGTCAGTTCCGGCAGTGCGCCGAGTACCCGCAGGTTGACGTTGCTGTCGGCGACCGCCGCGATCTCCACGTCGACGGGGTCGGCCAGTGGTGTGGGCCTGTTGTCGGGCCATGCGCGGCGCTGCTCGTCGTCCAGGCCGATGCGGTGCAGAATCCGCTGGACGTGGGCGTCGGCCCGTCCGCAGCCGTCCTCGACGGAGTTCACGACGAACCGGGGCCGCCCGTCCAGTCGTACGGGATGGCCGTAGAAGGCGAGCCGCGTGGTGAGGCTGTCCGGCCGTGCGGGCGCCGGCGGCAGGGGGTCGATCCGGAGCACCCCGTCGACGGTGGGCGTGGCCGCCATCAGCTCGCGCAGCCCGGCCAGTCCCGGATCGTCGGCGGGCGGCAGCCTGAACTCGTCGCTCCACAGCTCTTCGATGCCGGGGACGCCGCTGTCGGCAGCGCGTACGAGTGCGTGGAGGGCGACGGTGAGCGGAATGGGGCGGTGCGCTCCGAACACCGCTTCGAGGTGGGCTTCCGCGCGGGCCCGTGTCGCCGCCCAGGGGTCCGCGTGTCCGATCCAGCCCGCGACGGCCCGCAAGGAGGTCCACAGGGGCGCCCACTCCGCCGCGTCGAGGGCGAGCTTCCCGGTGGTCAGCACGGTGTCGGCGTACGCAGGGGCGCCGTGCCGCAGCGCGCCTGCGGGCCAGGACAGCCGGGCGCTCAGGGAGTTGAGGGTGTCGGCCAGCTCCGGCACGGCCGCCGCTGCCGCATCCGTGCGGGTCAGGGCGTCGGCGGCGTCCGCGACGTCGGTGAGGATCGCGGCGGCTTCCTCGGTCACGTCGGGTCGACGGGCCGCCGCGCGGAGGGGGTCGGGGTCCTGGAGCGGGGTCTCGTCGGCGCCGACCAGCAGGCCGATGTCGACGAGTCGAGCGAGGGTCTGCTCGGCT
>RBWT01000053.1 GCA_004010275.1 Streptomyces huasconensis | reverse complement strand
GTGAGGGAGGTGGGGGGAGGGCAGGTCTGGGGGGTCGGGGCGGCCATGCCTGCCAGGATAATGTAACCGAGTTAAATTCGTAACCGAGTAACGCGCGCCCCGCCCGCAACCGAGTCACGTCCAGAACCGAGTAACGCCCGTAACCGAGGCACGTTCGTGACCGAGGCACACCCGCAACCCAGGCACGTTCGTGACCGAGGCACGCCCGCAACCCAGGCACGTTCGTGACCGAGGCACACCCGTAACCCAGGCACGCCCGCAACCCAGGCACACCCGTAACCGAGTAACCCCCCGACCCCCCAGACCTGCCCTCCCCCCATGACCAGCAGCGACACCCGGCCCCCCGAACCCGGCCTGCGCACCCGCAAGAAGCAGCAGCGCCACCAGGCGATCTCCGAGACGGCGATCGCGCTCTTCCTGGAGAAGGGCTTCGACCAGGTGTCGGTCGCCGAGGTGGCCGCCGCGGCGGAGGTCTCCAAGCCGACCCTCTTCCGCTACTTCGCCTCGAAGGAAGACCTGGTCCTGCACCGCTTCGCCGACCACGAGGACGAACCGGCCCGCGTCGTCGCCGCCCGCCCCGCCAAGCGCCCCGCCCTAGACGCCCTCCACCGCCACTTCCTGGACGGCCTCGAACGCCGGGACCCGGTGACCGGCCTCTGCGACGCCCCCGCCGTGCTCGCCTTCCACCGCCTCCTCTACGGCACCCCGTCCCTGGTCGCCCGCCTCCACGGCTACCAGCACCGCTCCGAGCAGGCCCTCGCCGAGGCCCTGACCACCGCGCACGGCGGCCGGCCCCTGGAGTCCCGCCTTGCCGCGGCCCAGATCGTCGCCGTCCAGCGGGTCCTCGCGGAGGAGAACTGGCGCCGGATCACCGGGGGCGAGAGCGCGGACGACGCCTGGCCCGACGCGGTGGCCTCCGCGAACCGCGCCTTCGCCCAGCTGCGCAGCGGCCTTCAGCGCTACGCGTGAGCGGCGTCCGCCCGCGCCCAGTCCCGCAACGCCTCCACGATCCGCCGATGCGTCGGCACATCCTCCAGGCCCAGCGGTCCACGGGCGCGGGTGAGGACTTCCTCGATCTTCCGGCCGCCGCGGTGCAGCGGCCACCAGGGGAACGCCGGCTTCGTGTCCAGCGTGAGCGCCGAGCGGATGACGTCCGTGAACACCGACTGCGCCTTTTTGTAGTCGAGGAGGCGCGGAAGGTCCCGCTCCCACCCCTCGGAGCTGCCCGGCCGCACCTCCTCGACGGCCTCGCACCAGCGCCGCGTCACCTCTTGCGCCTGGTCGGGCCGGTACCGCATCAAATAGAGGTGGGTGGCCAGGTCATAGAGCGGGTCGCCCACCATGGCCAGCTCCCAGTCGATGGTCCACAGCTGTCCGTACCGGTCGACGATGAAGTTCTCCCGGTGAAGATCGCCATGGAGCAGCGAGAACGGCCTCGGGGTCAGGTCCGCGAGGCCTTCCCGCAGCTTCTCGAAGCACTGCCTCTCGACGCCGAGCGCGTGGAAGAGTTCGCCGAACCTGGGGGCGTTGCGCAGATAGACCTGTTCCTCGGTGAAGAGGACCAGCCGCTCCAGGAACGCCGTGGAGTCCCCGTCGGGCGGGCGGTCCGCGGGGACGCACCTGCGTTCCACCGCCAACGCGTCCGGGTCGACACCGGCCAACTCCCCGAAGAGTTGGACGATCTGCGCGATCAGCCGCCCGGGAATGGGGTCGGAGAACGTGTGACACGCCCCCAGCGTCCGCCCCTCGATGAACCTCTGCAGCCCAAAGCCCAAGCAGCCACCCACATCGCCGACGTCACCGACGTCACCGACGTCACCGACGTCACCGACATCGATGACATCCGGAATCCGGCTGATGTGCCCGCTCAGAGCCCGCACCAGCTCCTCTTCCGAACGGAAGCAACGCCGGTCGAACCAGAGCAGTTCGCCGCGCGGCTCCCGGCACTTCCACCGGACCCGCCCCGGCCCCTCCGCCTCCCCCGGCAGGGGAAAGACGTAGGTCTCGTGGTGGTAACCCTTGAGAGGGCCTACGAGGACCCGCTCACTGCCGCTCACCCGAGCGGCACGCTCCCGGGCCGCGGAAGTCGCTTGGGATGACATCGCTGTTCTTTCAGCCTGGGACGCCTCGGAGCGATCCGACGTGAGGGCGAGGGGTCGCGGGGTCGTGGGGTCGTGGGGTCGTGGGGCAATGGGGACTTGGGGCCGTGAGGACGGAGTGGAGCAGGCTACCTCTGCGATCCCACCGCCCCTGCCGACGGCACCCACGCCACGGACCCCACCCTCCGCACGAGCTAATGCGCGCTCGCCCGTACGAGGACACGACACCCCCGGCCGCACCCACGCTCCCGAACCCTGTCGGGGACCTCCCCGGCCCCCCCGCCTAGCGGCCGACCCCCCTGCTGCGCAGCCTCATCAGAACCGGCTCCAGGGACGACACCAGATGCCGTGCCCCCGCCTCCCACAGCAGCCGCGCCTTGCGTTCGTTGCGGGCGTAGCCGAGGAAGCGGACGCCCGCCTGTTCGGCGGCCTGGAAGTCCGTGGGGGTGTCGCCGATCATCAGGCTGGCCCGCGGGTCGGCGCCCATGGCGCGCAGGGCGCGGTGCAGGCAGTGCGGGTCGGGTTTCAGGAGTCGCAGGTCCTGGGTGCGGCCGTAGATGTGCGGGGCGAAGCACTCCAGGAGGCCGCGCGAGGCGAGGTAACTGCTGGCGGCCTCGGGTGAGTTGTTGGTGGTGACGGCCAGCCGCACGCCGAGCGCCGACCAGGTGCGGATCAGCGGGTCGACGTACGGGGTGGGGAAGGCGGACCGCACGGCGCTCAGCTCGTGCTGGGTGAGGCGCTTCGCCAGCTCCTCGACCAGGTCGCTGCGGGGGCGGCGGCGGTCGACGGCGCGCAGGACGACGTACGGGTCGGCTGGCTCCGCTCCTCCTCGGAGAGCAGGCCGGGCAGCCCGAGCCCCGCCAGGCACCGGACCTGGTCCTCCGCCACCCGCTTCGCCGAGTGCCGGGCGAAGAGCCGGCAGATGGGGCCGTCGAAGTCGAAGAGCACGAAGCGGACAGGATCGATCAGATCAGGGAGACATTCGGCATCGCCACTGAACGTCTCGGGCCATATCGCGTCGGATTGCGTCGAGTCGGTCGAGTCAGAAGACGTCGAGTCAGGGGTCACCTAAGAGAGTTTCAGGTCCGAGGTGATGGTTGCCCAGAGCGCGTCGAACCACTTCTGCGACTCCTCCACGAACAGGGCGTCACGCGACCCCTCCGCCGCCCCGCCGAAGGAGAAGAGGGGCGCCTTGACGCCGAGCACGTCATACAGGTCCAGCACCTCGCCGCCGTCGTCCGGCTCCAGCTGCTCGCGCCCCAGCGTGTAGTACGCGAGCAGGGCCTCGCGGTGGTTGAGCAGATACAGCTTGACGGGCGTGGTGAAGGGCAGCGCGCGGAACGTGACGTCGACCTCGATGCCGTGTGAGGCCCGCAGGGCGCGCAGGTTGTGGCGCAGGACCTGGCCCTGGGCGTTGCGCTGGGCCAGCCAGCGCTGGTGGAGCCGCTCGCGGCTCTCCGCGTCGTACTGGACCGGCACCGGGAACGCCAACTGGATGTCGCGGCTCGGCAGCAGGATGCGCACCTTGATCGACCGCGGCCGGATGCGGCCCTCGTGGATCAGGCGGACCGGTTCCCCGAGGGCGATCATCAGCGTCTCGGCGGTGTAGGAGACCACGTCGATCCGCACGTCCCGCTCGGCGAACGCCTCGGCGAGCCGGGGGGCGAGTGCGACCATGGACGGCTGCGGACCCCGGCTCGCGGGGGCCGGCCCCGACTCGGCGACCCTCGGCGGGCTGCCCTTGCTGACGTTGGAGAGCAATCCTTCGCCCTGGAGCCGCTTCATCGCCTGCCGCACGGCGCCGCGCTCCACGCCGAACTCCTCGGCCAGCTCGGCCTGGGTCGGCAGACGGTCGCCCGCCTTCAGCTCACCGGACCTGATGCGGTCACGGATGGCGTCGGCGATGTCCTGCGGCGAGAGCTTTCCGCTGCCGTTCACTCCGGCGTTCTCCTGAGTCACGACCAAACGATACAACTGCGCGCGATCTCAGGGCAGTTGAAGGGAAGTTGTTTATTCCGCCGAGCCAAGTGGGGACAACTACAGCAGAGTTGGCTGCCAACTCGGTCCAAGATGGCAGAAGGGGGAACCACCATGCCCGTCATAGCCCTCCTCGCAGCCGTGGTCATCGTCACCGTCGAACAGATCGTGCAGTGGAAGTACGGCACGATGGGCATCGTCGGTCTTCTCCTGCTGACCGTCGGCGTCAAGGCGAAGAACGCCACGTGCAGCTCCATCGGCGCAGCGGTACTCGCCCTGATGATGACAGGCCCGGCGAGCTGAGCACCGGACCGGCGGCGGAAACCCACACCCGGCCCGCCGCCGGACCCACGCCCAAAGCCCACCGCTCCGGACCCACGCCCAGAGCCCACCGCGCCGCACCCACGCCGAGAGCCCACCGCGCCGCACCCACGCTCAGCCCGCCGCCAGCTCCAGGTCCCTGCTGATCGTGTTCCACAGCGCGTCGAACCACAGATGGGACTGCTCCACGAACGTCGTGTCCCGCAGCCCCTCCCCCCGCCGGAACGGAAAGAGCACCGACCGCGCGCCCTGCGCGTCGTACATCTCCAGGGACTCCTGGCCGATCTCCTCGTCCCGCTTGGTGAGCGTGTAGTACGCGAAGAGCGCCTCCGAGCCGTTGATCAGGTACAGCTTCACCGGCGGCGTGAACGGCAGCGCGCGGAACCGCACCGACACGTCGATGCCGTGCGAGGCCCGCAGCGCGAGGAGGTTGTGGCGCAGCACCTGTCCCTGCGCGTTGCGCTGGTCGAGCCAACGGCGGTGCACCTGCCCGCTCTCGTCCTCCCCGCCGTCGACCGCCGCCGGGAAGGCGAGGTCGATGTCACGGCTCGGCAGCAGCACCCGGACGTCGACCTTGGCCGGTTTGTGCTGTCCGGCGTGAATCCGCCGGAGCGGTTCGCCGATCGCCATGGTGAGGGAGACGGAGGTCAGGCAGAGCGCGTCTATCTCCACGTGCGGCGCCTCGAAGGCCGCCGCGACGCGTGGCGCGAGGCCGGCCATCGTGGGCTGCGGGCGCGCCGCGTCACCGCGTCCGAGCAGGCGTTCGGACGGTGCGGCCACCGTGGCGGGGCTTCCCTTGGACACGTTGGACAGGAGGTGCTCACGGTGCAGGATGCGCAGCGCCTCGCGCACGGCTCCGCGCTCCACGCCGAACTCGTCCGCCAGCTCGGCCTGAGTGGGCATGCGCTGACCCGGCCGCAGTGATCCGGACCTGATGCGGTCGCGGAGTACGTCGGCCACCTCACGGTGGGAGCGCCGCCGCTTGCGCCCGTCGGCGGGGGCGTGTTCCGTGCTCACAACCAAACAGTACAACTTCGCGCCATCTTACGGGAGTTGCGCGGAAGGTGGTTATGAGTCGCCCCCCAGCGGAGATAAGTCAGATGAAGTTGGTGGCCAACTTTGGCGACATGGTCCGGCCCCTGGGGGGTTGGCCAGTGGCCGGGCTCCCTCCGGAGGGGAGCCGGGAGTCCGGCCGGCCGTCGGAAACCGAGCCCCGGCTCCCGGCTACGGGGGAGCCGGGGCTCACTCTCGACCGCCTCCGCCTCAGAACCGCCCCGCCTTAGAACCGCCCCACCTCAGAACCGCCCCGCCTCAGACCCGCCCCGCCTCAGAAGAGGTCCTGGCACCACGGCCGCCGCGCCGTGCGGAACAGGGCGTCGGCCACCGCGGCCGCCCCGGCCCGCTCCTCCGCCACGAGCCCCAGCGCCACGAGCCGCGCCGCCGACTCGTCCCCCAGCCACAGCCGCGCCAACTCCGCGACGTCGAGGGCGAGATCAGGCTCCTGACGGGTCGCGCGCACACCGCGCCTCCGCCCTCCCCCACCTCCAGCCGGTATCGCCCTCCCGTGAGGCCCGCCGCGTCGGCGACCTCCAGGACGAGCGCGCCCGTACCGGCGTACGTACGCGCCTCCAGGGCCCGTACGACGTCCAGGACCCGCACCCAGAGCCAGTCCGCGTGCCCGGTCACGCGGGCCGCGCGGGGGTCCGGCAGCAGCTGCGGGAGCAGGTCGTCCGGGGCCCGCCAGCCGGACTTCACCGTGACGACCCGGTCGACCGAGCAGACGTAGTGCCACAGGGCCCGCTCGGCGGCGGGCGTGACGGCGGTCATCGAGAGCACCGTCAGGGTGTTGCGCGGCAGCAGGGAGTCGCTCCAGCCGTCGTGCGTGGCGCTGTAGGCGGCGAGGCCGTCGACCCGCCCCGACGGGTCGCGGTACACGGCGTAGAACGGCTCCTGCCAGGGGTGCTCGGGCGTGGCCTGCTGCCCGGTGTTCCGCAGCCACCAGTGCGCGTCGCGGGTGATGGCGCCGTGCCGGCCCGCCCGGAACCGCTCGTGCAGCTCCGGCCCGAACTCGCGTACGTCACCGCCGCCGACGAGGTCGATGCGGGCGCCCGCCTCCGCCGGACCCGACCAGCGCGGGTCGAGCCCCGAGCGCGGCACGTCGACCGTCCACTCGGTCACCGAGGTCGCGGGCCCGAAGCCGAACCGGCCGTAGATCCGGTACTCGGCGGCGATCAGCGTGGCGACCACGTCACCGCGCTCCTTCGCCGCCGCGAGGTCGGCGCTCATCATGCGGGTGAGGATGCCGCGCCGCCGGTGTGTGGGGGCGACGGTCACCACCGAGACGGCGTCGGCGGGGACGGCCGCCCCGCCCACCGCCGTCACCTCCTGCCGGAAGGAGCGGTACGTGCCCACGCAGCGGCCCCCGTCGAAGGCGCCCAGCGTCCTGGCCAGGTCACCGCGGGCGCGCGCGTGCGCCACGGTCTCGTCCGAGATGCCGTCCAGCGCCTGAAGGAACCCCGCGTTGGCGGCGTGCAGCCAGCCGGGCAGCTCCGCGTCGGTGACCGCCCTTACCTCGACCTCGTCCCGGACCGCGCCCTCAAGATCACTCATGCGCCCACGCTAGGCAGCGCGAAGCCCCGGCGCACGGGGTTTTCCGTGCGCCGGAGCCGGCCCGCTCCCGGTCACATCGCCGGGGTCACACCAGCAGGTCGTCGACCTGCGCCTCGCCCTCGCGGTACCGCCGGGTGATCTCCGCGCTGCAGTCGTCCGCCGTGCGCTGGAGCGACTGGCGGCGCCGGGAGACCTGCTGCTCGTACCGGACGAGGCGGCCCATGGCCGCGTGCAGCTCGTCGTCCGTGCGGGCCGCGAGATCGGAGAGCGCGACCTCGGCGAGCATCTCCGTGGCCAGCAGGCGGTACTCCTCGCTGTGCGGCGTGCCGAGTGTGACGTGCCGCGCCGACGAGCGCTGCCGGGCCGGGGCGTCCGCCAGGATCTCCGAGAGCCGGTCGACGACGGCCGCCTCCGGAGTGGGCTTCGGCGTCTCCCCGCGGCGGGCGATCTCGGCCCGCAGGATGTCGATGCGCCCTTGCAGGAGCCGCCGCACATAACTGAGGTCTGCCTCGTCCTGCTGCGCTGCCCGGCGCAGCTCGCGAAGCTCCGGCAGGCGCCGCGCCGTCAGGTCGCGCGCCGGCGCCTCGGGCAGCGTCGGACTCGCCGTGCGCTGCGTCGGCGGACGCGGAACCGGTGTGCGCCGCAGCGAGATGCCGCCGGGCGACTGCCCCGTACTTGGTGTGATCATGTTGCTCTACCCGTCCCCTCGACCGGCCGACGCGGTGCGACCGCGTGTGAGCATCGTGCCACCCCGAGTGGCCGCTATGTGAATGAGTGCCCACAATCAGCCCCAGATGGGGGGTTCCTGAGCATCCGATGGGACCGATGGGGTACCCACGGCGGGCGCCGGGGAACACGGCATGATGGCCGGATGCGAGCAGTGGTGCAGAGGGTGGACGGCGCGAGCGTGGTCGTCGAGGGTACGGACGGCCCCGAGACGGTGGGCGAGATCGACGGCGAGGGCCTGTGCGTCCTGGTCGGCGTCACGCACGACGACACCAAGGAGAAGGCGGCCCAACTGGCCCGCAAGCTCTGGACGTTGCGGATGCTGGCCGACGAGAAGTCGTGCAGCGACATCGACGCGCCGCTGCTCGTCGTCAGCCAGTTCACGCTCTACGGCGACGCCCGCAAGGGCCGCCGCCCCACCTGGAACGCCGCCGCCCCCGGCGATGTCGCCGAGCCCCTGGTCGACGAGGTCGTCGCCCGCCTGCGCGCCCTGGGCGCGACGGTGGCGACCGGTCGCTTCGGGGCGCAGATGCGGGTGGGCCTGACGAACGACGGCCCGTTCACGGTGCTCCTGGAGATGTGAGCCGCACGTGTGCCACGTATGCCACGTGTGCCGCGGCGCTACGGCTCGACCACGACCTCCTGTGCCGCGGCGGTGTCCCCCGCCACCAGCTCCGCGTCCACCGGCACGTTCCGCTTCACCAGGGCGAGGGCGATCGGCCCCAGCACGTGGTGGCGGGCGGACGTGGTGACGAACCCGAGCTTGCGCCCCTCGGCGCCCTCGCTCGCGAGGTGGACCGGCGTCCCGGCCACCGGCAGGTGGACGTCGCTGCCGTCCAGGTGGAGGAAGACCAGGCGGCGCGGCGGCTTCCCCAGGTTCTGCACGCGGGCGACGGTCTCCTGCCCGCGGTAGCAGCCCTTCTGGAGGTGCACGGCGGTGCCGATCCAGCCCAGCTCGTGGGGGATCGTGCGGTGGTCGGTCTCGAAGCCGAGGCGCGGCCGGTGCGACTCCACCCGCAGCGCCTCGTACGCGAGGAGGCCGGCCGCCGGGCCGTTGTCCGCCGCGTACGCCTCCAGGCCGGCGCGCGGCAGGAACAGGTCGCGGCCGTGTGCCGTCTCGCGTACGACGACACCCTCGGGGACGGGGGCGATGGAACCGGCGGGCAGGTGGACGACGGCGAACGCGTCGGTGCGGTCGGCGACTTCGACGCGGTAGAAGAACTTCATGCTCTCCAGGTACGCGATCAGCGCGTCCTGGGTGCCGGGCTCGACGTGGGCCCAGATGGTCTCGCCGTCGTCCACGAGGTACAGGGCGTGTTCGATGTGGCCGTTGGCGGAGAGGATCAGCGCTTCCGTGGCCTGTCCCGCTGGCAGCTCGCTGATGTGCTGGGTGAGCAACAGGTGCAGCCAGCTCAGCCGGTCGGAGCCGGTGACGGTGACCACACCGCGGTGGGAGAGGTCGACGAAACCGGTGCCGTCGGCGAGGGCGCGCTGCTCGCGGAACAGGTCGCCGTAGTGGGCGGCGACGCCTTCGTCCACGCCCTCGGCGGGGACGGCGCCGGGCAGGGACAACAGGGGGCTCTTCATGTTCACAAAGGGTACGACCAGCGAGCTGCGGCTTTTATTTCTGGCGGCACTTCCGGCACTGCCCGAAGATCGCGAAGTGCTTCAGGTCGGTGTCAAAGCCGAAGGTCTCGCGCAGCTTGGCGGTGAACTCCGCGGCGACCTCGGTGTCGGCCTCGATGACGTCCGTGCAGTCCCGGCAGACCAGGTGCATGTGGTGGTGGCGGTCGGCCAGGTGGTACGTCGGCGCGCCGTGCCCGAGGTGGGCGTGGCTGACCAGGCCCAGCTCCTCCAGCAGCTCCAGGGTGCGGTACACCGTGGAGATGTTGACCCCCGACGCCGTCTTGCGCACTTCGCAGAGGATGTCGTCGGGGGTCGCGTGCTCAAGGGTGTCGACGGCTTCGAGAACAAGCTGGCGCTGCGGGGTCAGCCGGTAGCCGCGCTGCCGCAGATCGCTCTTCCAGTCGGAGCCGGTGCTCCTGGAGTCGGTGCTCGCCACACCAGAGAGTCTAGGTCTACTTGAAGAAAGCGATGCCGTCGTCGGGCAGGTCGCCGAGGTTGCGCGCCATGTCGGCGACCTCCTCGGGCGTGACGACCTTCTTGAGCTGCGCCGACATGTAGGGGCGCAGCGGCACCTCGGGGGTCTGCTTCTCGCCGACCCACATCAGGTCGCCCTTCACATAGCCGTAGAGCCGCTTGCCGCCGGTGTAGGGGGCGGAGGCGGCGGTGCGCGCGACGGCGTCCGTGACCAGGTCGATCTGCGGCTTCTTGTCGGCCAGCTCGCCGTACCAGACCTCGACGACGCCGTCGTCGCGGACCATCACGACCTCGACCTTGCGGTCCTCGTCGACGCGCCAGAAGCCGGACTCCGACTCCAGCGGCTTGACCTTGTTGCCCTCGGCGTCGAGCACCCAGGTGTACGAGCGGTACTCGATGAAGTCCCGCCCGTCGTGCGTGAAGGAGACCTCCTGGCCGAAGTTCGCCTTCTCGGCGCCGGGGAAGTCGGTGACGCCCGCGCCCGCCCAGTTGCCGAGGAGGAAGGCGAGGGGGACGAGGGAGGGGTTCAGGTCGGACGGAATCTCGATCATGGGAAGCTCAGGCGATCTGTGGTGGTGGGGAGGGTGGCGGTGGTCAGCGCTGGCCCTGGTACAGCTTCTTCACGGTGAGCCCGGTGAAGGCGAGAACGCCGACGCAGACAAGGACCAGCAGGGCGGAGAAGAAGGCCTCAAGCACGGGGTGCTCCTCGGTGAGCTGATGGGGCAGGTATTCAGAGCCGGTCCCACTGTAGTCGTGCGGCGCCCGTCTCTCTCTGTGAGGGGCCTTACGTGTGGGGCCTTACGATGCGGCCATGGCGAAGAAGCTCGTGATCAAGGTGACCGCCGGGGCCGACGCCCCTGAGCGCTGCTCCCAGGCCTTCACGGTCGCGGCCGTGGCCGTGGCCAGCGGGGTGGAGGTGTCGCTCTGGCTGACCGGCGAGTCGTCGTGGTTCGCGCTGCCGGGCCGCGCGGCGGAATTCGACCTTCCGCATGCCGCGCCGCTGCCGGATCTGATCGACTCGATCATGTCGGCGGGCCGGATCACGCTCTGCACGCAGTGCGCCGCGCGCCGCGACATCTCGGAGCAGGACGTCCTGCCGGGTGTGCGGATCGCGGGCGCGCAGGTCTTCGTCCAGGAGGCGACGACGGACGGCGTCCAGGCGCTCGTGTACTGAGCGGCTACGGGCGGCGCCGCTTGCCGTCCAGCTCGTCCCACCACTCGTCGGACGTCTGATCGCCCGACGGATCGTCCCACCAGCGGTCGTCGGGCCCGCGCCGGTTGGCCACCATGGCGGCGACGGGCGGGATCACCATTGCCACCACACACATGCCGACGGCGACCGGGACGGACCAGAGCCGCACGACGCCCCACGCCAGGACGAACAGGGCGATGCACGTGCCCATCATGACGAAGTAGACGTGGCGCCGTCGCGCGTACATACGTCCAGCCTAGGCCCGGACGCGCCGAAGAGCCGCACCCCGTTCCAGTGGCGTCCAACCCCCTGGGGTGCGGCCCTTCAGCCGTTCACGGTGCGATGCGGGTCAGACCGCGATCGCGACCTCCGCGAGGCCACCGGTCTGGGCGACGACCTTGCGGTCGGCCGTGGCGCCGGGGACCAGCGCCCGGACGGTCCACGTGCCCTCGGCGGCGTAGAAGCGGAACTGTCCGGTGGCCGAGGTGGGGACCTCGGCGGTGAACTCGCCGGTCGAGTCGAGCAGGCGCACGTAACCGGTGACGGGCTCGCCGTCGCGGGTCACCTGGCCCTGGATCGTGGTCTCACCGGGCTTGATCGTCGAAGCGTCGGGGCCGCCGGCCTTTGCTCCACACATGGCGTACTCCTGAGGGGTCGGGGGAGGGGACGGGAGGTCCGGGATTACTTGTTGGCGCCGAGCTCGATCGGCACGCCGACGAGCGAGCCGTACTCGGTCCAGGAGCCGTCGTAGTTCTTGACGTTGGTCTGGCCGAGCAGCTCGTGCAGCACGAACCAGGTCAGGGCGGAGCGCTCACCGATGCGGCAGTAGGCGATGGTGTCCTTCGACAGGTCCACCTGCTCGGCCTCGTAGAGGGCCTTCAGCTCCTCGTCGGACTTGAACGTGCCGTCGTCGTTGGCGTTCTTCGACCACGGGATGTTGCGGGCGCTCGGCACGTGGCCGGGGCGCTGCGACTGCTCCTGCGGGAGGTGGGCCGGGGCGAGCAGCTTGCCGCTGAACTCGTCGGGCGAGCGCACGTCCACCAGGTTCTGCGCGCCGATCGCGGTCACGACGTCGTCGCGGAAGGCGCGGATCGAGGTGTCCTGCGGCTTGGCCTTGTACTCGGTGGCGGGCCGGTTCGGCACCTCGGCGCCGTCGACCAGGTCGCGGGAGTCCAGCTCCCACTTCTTGCGGCCGCCGTCGAGGAGCCGCACGTCCTGGTGGCCGTAGAGCTTGAAGTACCAGAAGGCGTACGAGGCGAACCAGTTGTTGTTGCCGCCGTAGAGGACGACGGTGGAGTCGTTCGCGATGCCCTTCGCCGACAGGAGCTTCTCGAAGCCCTCCTGGTCGATGAAGTCACGGCGGACCGGGTCCTGGAGGTCCTTGGTCCAGTCGATGCGGATCGCGTTCTTGATGTGGTTCTTGTCGTACGCGGAGGTGTCCTCGTCGACCTCGACGATGACGACCTTCGGGTCGTCGATGTGGGCCTCGACCCAGTCGGCGTCCACCAGGACATCGCTGCGGCTCATGCTTCTCTCCTCCGGGGCAGTTACGGCGGTACGGCTGTGCGAGGGGACGTGCGGGTACGGCTCAGGAGCGCGGGGAGGCGCGGGCGTACGTGGCACGGGGGGTGGCCCTGACCGGAGTCGGCAACGGGCCGGGGGAATACGGGAGTTGCGGCTCCCGCTAGAAGGTGCGACAGAGCATGGCGGCGACGCGGCACAGGTCTACTGCCCGCCGCTTCGTGAGGTCCGCCTGTCGGTTCATAGAGCCGATCGTAGGGATGCGGAGGCGGCTGTGTCACCGGGGCTCCGCATACTGAGACGCGATCGTCCACGATGTGGGAATGCTTGAAGCCCGGGGCCGCCCCGATGGGCCCCGGGCTCCGTGTCGCGCCCGTCACATCCGCCCGCCGGACGGCTCCGTCTCGCACTGCGGACGAAGCCCCCCGGCGGCGGGGTTCAGCCGGTCAGGCTCACGTCCGAGCCGGTCACCGTCATGTCCACGCCGTCCGGCGCGGCCTCGACCTTCTGCAGCTTGATCCCGGCCGCAGGTCGTCGATCTTCTGCTCGAAGTCGGTGACGTCGCGGACCATGCCCTCGGGCAGCGGCACGGCGACGCCGAGGATCTCCAGCTTCTTCGGGATCTCGTCCGCGTGGACCTTGATGGTGTCGCCCTCGACCCGCAGCGAGCTGAGCACGTGGACCGGCTTGGGCAGCTTCGCGCCGCCCTTGCTGACCTCGACCTCGACCTTGATCTTGCCGTTGCCGCCGTCGGAGAGGCCGACGACCTTGCCGGTGGCGCCGAGCGGCAGCGACACGGGCTCGGACTTGCCGGCCTTCAGCAGCTCGTCGTACGAGACGTGGGCGGTGCCCGTGGCGGTCGCGGCCGTCGCGGAGCTGTAGTCGCCGGAGAACTTCACGCCCTTCATGTGGGCGGTCAGGTCGGCGATGCGGATCGAGTCGGCGCCGGAGCGGGCGTCGTAGTCCTTGATACCGATCTCCACGTCGTCCAGCTCACCGCCCGCGACCTGGGTCAGGAAGGGGAAACCCTGGATGGAGACGTCGGGGGTCTCGCTCAGTCCCTCGTTGGTGCGCAGCTTCTCCGCCGCCTCGTTCTCGGCGAAGTTCACGGCGAGCCGGTCGGCCGCGACGAACAGACCTCCGAGGATCACCACGACGACCAGAAGTATTCGTACGGCGCGCTTGCTCATGTCCGGTCTTCCCCCACCTTGATCCCCCGCCACGACAGTCCTTCCCGCGAGCCTAAAGGACAGGCCCCCGGCCCTTGAGCCCGGCCGGGGACCTGTCGATCAGCTGTGACGATCCGATGATCGCGGTCGTCCGTCAGCCGATGGCACGGCCGAGGAGGTAGACGGCCGGCGCGGCGGCGGCCAGCGGCAGCGCGACACCCGCCGTCATGTGGACGAAGCGCGACGGGTAGTCGTAGCTCGCGGCGCGGTGCCCGATCAGCGCGCAGACCCCGGCGCCGACGGCGAGCAGCGCGCCTTGCTCCCCAGGTCCGTCATGCCGCCGACGGCGACCCCGGCCCCGGCGGCCGCGAGCAGCGCGACGACGATCAGCGAGGCGTGGGCAGCGGCAGCGCGCGGGCGACGACCGTGACGGCGACCGCCACGCCGCCCACGACGACGGCGTCGGAGACGGCCCCCAGGTGCCCGGCGGCGATGATCGCGAGCGCGGCGGAGACGACGGTGGCCATCAGCCCGTACATCCGCTCGTCCGCCCCGGCCCGGCTGCGCAGCTGGAGGACGAGGACCAGCAGCACCCACACGCCGAGGGTGCCGAGGATGGCGGCGGGCGCGTGCTCCTTGCCGACGGCGAGCAGCGCCACGTCGGCGACGACACCGCCGAGGAAGGCGAGCGCGATGCCCTGCCGGGCGGGCCACATGCCGTTGAGCCGGAACCAGCCGGCGGCGGTCACGGCCTGCAGGATCACCAGCGGCACGAGCAGGGCGTACGACCCGACGGCGGCGCCCGCGGCGAGCAGCAGTCCGAGGACCGCGGTCAGGGCGGCGGGCTGCATCCCCGGCTCGATGATCGGCGAACGCCCCTCGGCGCGGGCACGCTGGGCGTCGGTGACGCGGGGGTTCCCGGTGACGGTGGCGGGCCCGAACGAGGGCGCGGACGCCGCGGCTTCGGGTTCCGGTGCGCCCGCTGCCGCCGCCGACGGCGGAGCCTGGCCGTACGGATCGCCCTGTACGGGCAGGTACGCCGTCTCCGTCACGTCCACAGCCGCGACGGGCGGCTGCGCCTGCGTCTCCCAGGTCTGCCCCTCCCACTGCTGGGTGTACTGGTCGTGGGGGTGCTGGTCCTGGGAGTACTGATTCTGGGGGTACTGATTCTGGGAGTACTGGCCCTGGGGGTACTGCTGCTCCGGATAGGGCTGCTGGGCGTACTGCTGCTGCTCCGGGTACGCCTGCTGCGCGTACTGCTGCTGGTGCTGCGGGTACGCCTGCTGGGCGTACTGCTGCTGGTCCGGGTACGCCGGCTGGGCGTGCTGCCCGGCGTAGGGGTCGTAGCCCTCGTACCCCTCGTAGCCCTCGTACGGCTGATTGGACATGGCGCTCATCCTCCTGCGAACGGCGGGAGCACCTCGACCGTGCCGCCCTCGGCCAGCCGTACGGTCTCATGCCCGCGGGTCCCGACGGGGTCACCGTCGACCAGGAAGGAGCAGCGCTGGAGGACCCGGACGAGTTCTCCGGGGTGCCGCTCACGGGCGGCGGCCAGCGCCTCGGCGAGCGTCGTGGCCGCGTACGGCTCCTCGGCGACGCCCGCGGCCGCCTTGGCAGCGGCCCAGTAGCGAATGGTGCCGTTCACCATGCGACTCCCCTTTCAGTCGGCGGTTGCCGACGTCCATGATGCCGTGGCCCACGCGGCGATCCGCCCCGCGAGTCCGTCCGAGGCCGCGTGCTCCGCGTGCCCCATGCCTTCCTCCAGCCACAGTTCGGCCCCCTCCGGCGCGGCGGCGACGAGCGTCCGGGGGTGGTCGACGGGGAAGTACGGATCGCGGGTGCCGTGCACGACGAGCAGCGGTGTCGCGCCGATCAGGGGGACGGATTCGACCGGCGAGAGGGGGACGGGGTCCCACTCGTGCGGGTGGATTCGGGTGCGCAGCCCGAAGCGGCCGACCACGCGCCCTGTGGGCCGCGTCACGACCCAGTGCAGGCGCCGCATCGGCGCCGTTCCGCGGTAGAACCAGCGTGCGGGGGCGCTGACCGCGACCACCGCGTCGGCCCGCGCTTCCGTGCGCCCCCGGTGTGACGCGGCGTGACGGAGCACGACGGAACCGCCCATCGAGAACCCGACGGTCACCACGTGCGCGTGGCCGAGCGAGCGCGCCCACTCCACCGCCGCCGCCAGGTCCAGCACCTCGCGGTCGCCGACCGTGGAGTGCCCGCCGGACGCGCCGTGCCCCCGGAACGAGAACGTGATCACGGCCGCACGCTGCGCGAAGACGCCCGCGATGCGGCGCACGTGGGGCCGCGCGAGGTCGCCCGTGAAGCCGTGCGCGAGCACGATCGCGACGTCCCCGTGCCCGGCCGGGCTCCCCGGACCGGGGTCGTACGCGGCGTCGATGGCGATCCCGTCCTGTGTACGGAGCGTGGCGCGCCGTCGAACTCCAGGCCGAGCGCGAGTGAGCGGCTGCACAGAAGATCGCGCCTTTTGACCTGCCGGACCGGAACTCATGTGAGCTATTGTGCTGGGCAGAGGACCTGGGCAACGCAGCCCCCGGGTCCTTTTGTGCTTTCAGGCGGCTCGGGGCGCGGGCCCCCGGAAGCGCAGCAGCATCCGTACCGAGCAGTGCCGTAAACGTCCTCGCAGGGACCGAGGAGGAACCGACGTTATGGGCGAGCGAAACGTGCACGACGACCGCAGGACGACCCGGGCAGGTGGGGCGCGATGAGCTCTCTGCTGCTCCTGACCAATGCCCTCCAGCCGTCGACGGAGGTGCTCCCCGCCCTCGGCCTGCTCCTCCACAACGTGCGCGTCGCCCCGGCGGAGGGGCCCGCCCTCGTCGACACCCCCGGTGCCGACGTCATCCTGATCGACGGGCGCCGCGACCTTCCGCAGGTGCGCAGCCTCTGCCAGCTGCTGCGCTCCACCGGGCCCGGCTGTCCGCTGGTCCTCGTGGTCACCGAGGGCGGCCTCGCGGCCGTCACCGCGGACTGGGGCATCGACGACGTACTCCTCGACACGGCCGGTCCTGCCGAGGTCGAGGCGCGGCTGCGGCTCGCGATGGGCCGCCAGCAGATCACCTCCGACGACTCTCCCATGGAGATCCGCAACGGTGATCTCTCCGTGGACGAGGCGACGTACAGCGCGAAGCTCAAGGGCCGGGTCCTCGACCTGACCTTCAAGGAGTTCGAGCTGCTCAAGTACCTGGCGCAGCACCCGGGCCGGGTCTTCACCCGCGCCCAGCTGCTCCAGGAGGTCTGGGGCTACGACTACTTCGGCGGCACCCGCACGGTCGACGTCCACGTGCGGCGGCTGCGCGCCAAGCTCGGCGTCGAGCACGAGTCGCTCATCGGCACCGTCCGGAATGTCGGTTACCGCTTCGTGGTGCCGGAGAAGGTCGAGCGGGCGGCCGAGGAGGAGAAGGCGAAGGAGAAGGCGAAGGCGGCTTCGGGGGCGGCTTCGGAGGAAGCTGCCGTACGGCCTGCCCAGCGGTAGTTCCATCCGCGTAGACTCCGCGCGTGGCCAAGGTGACTCGGGATGACGTGGCGCGACTGGCGGGTACTTCGACCGCGGTCGTCAGTTACGTCATCAACAACGGACCGCGGCCGGTCGCCCCGGCCACGCGCGAGCGCGTACTCGCCGCGATCAAGGAGCTGGGCTACCGCCCGGACCGGGTCGCGCAGGCCATGGCGTCCCGGCGCACGGACCTCATAGGCATGATCGTGCCGGACGCGCGCCAGCCGTTCTTCGCGGAGATGACGCACGCCGTCGAACAGGCCGCGTCCGAGCGCGGGAAGATGGTCCTCGTCGGCAACTCCGACTATGTGGAGGAGCGCGAGACCCACTACCTGCGCGCCTTCCTCGGCATGCGGGTCTCCGGCCTCATCCTCGTCAGCCACGGCCTGACCGACCAGGCCGCCGCCGAGATAGACGCCTGGGACGCGCGCGTGGTGCTGCTGCACGAGCGGCCCGAGGCCATCGACGACGTCGCGGTCGTCACGGACGACGTGGGCGGCGCGCAGCTCGCCACCCGCCACCTCCTCGAACACGGCCACGAGTACGTCGCCTGCCTCGGCGGCATGGCCGAGACCCCGACCGTCGGCGACCCCGTCTCCGATCACGTCGAGGGCTGGCGGCGCGCGATGCGGGAGGCCGGGCGGTCGGTGGAGGGGCGTCTCTTCGAAGCGCCGTACAACCGCTACGACGCGTACGAGGTGGGCCTGGAGCTGCTTGCCGGGCCCGACCGGCCCACCGCCATCTTCTGCTCGACGGACGACCAGGCCATCGGCGTGCTGCGGGCCGCGCGCGAGCTGCGCATCGACGTGCCCGGGGAGCTGGCGGTCGCCGGTTTCGACGACGTCAAGGAGGCGGGCCTCACCGACCCGCCGCTGACGACCGTGGCCTCCGACCGTCCCGCGATGGCCCGCGCGGCCGTGGACCTGGTCCTGGACGACGGGCTGCGCGTCGCGGGTTCGCGCCGCGAGCGGCTGAAGCAGTTCCCCTCGCGGCTGGTCGTACGCCGGTCCTGCGGCTGCCACTGAGCGTCCACCGGGACGGTCTTTATAACGGGCATACGCACTTCTGCCGGGCTTCTCAGGACGTACTCAGGCAGTTCTCATGTACGCCGGTCACTGTCGATGACATGACCGAGACCTTCCGCCACAGCGGCGAGTACCCCCAGCAGCAGTCGTCAGCGCCTGTGCACCACGGCGGTACGCAGGGCGGCTTCCCGCCTCCGCCCGCCTACGCGCCGGAGGCACCTCACGGGCCCGCCCCGCGCCGGCGCCGGGCCAAGGGTCCGGTGGCGCTCACCGCCGTCGCCATCGCGGCGGCGGCCGTGGGCGGCGGCACCGCGTACGCCGTGCAGACGCTGACCGCACCGGGCGCCACCACCTCCGCCACCAGCACGGACGTGGTGCCGACCAGCAAGAAGGGCACCGTCTCCGGGGTCGCCGAGGCGGTCAGCCCCAGCATCGTCGAGATCAGCGCCGCCACCGGCCAGGGCAAGTCGACCGGCTCCGGGGTCATCACCAGGAGCGACGGCGAGATCATCACCAACAACCACGTCATCGCGGGCGCCACCTCCATCAAGGTGCGGACGAACGACGGGAAGACGTACGACGCCGAGGTCGTCGGCACCGACAGCAAGAAGGACCTCGCGCTCATCCAGCTGAAGGGCGCCTCCGGGCTCAAGCCGGCGACGCTCGGCAACTCCGACCAGGTGAAGGTCGGCGACCAGGTCGTGGCCATCGGCTCCCCCGAGGGCCTGACCGGCACCGTCACCAGCGGCATCGTCTCCGCGCTCGACCGGGACGTCACCGTCTCCACCGGCGAGGGCCAGGAGCGGCCGCAGAGTCCGCGGGGCGGCTGGCCGTTCGAGTTCGGCGGGCAGGAGTTCAACGGCGACACCGGGTCGTCGAAGACCACGTACAAGGCGCTCCAGACCGACGCCTCGCTCAACCCCGGCAACTCCGGCGGCGCCCTCATCGACATGAACGGCAACATCATCGGCATCAACTCCGCGATGTACGCGCCCAGTTCGTCGGCCCAGGGCGGCGGCGACGCGGCCTCCGGCAGTGTCGGTCTCGGCTTCGCCATCCCCATCGACACGGTCAAGGACGACCTCGGCAAGCTGCGCTCGGGCTCGCAGAGCTGACGGCGGCCGGAACGCGCCCCGCGTGCGAGGCTGATACCGGCCCGTTCCACCCCTTTCCCGAGGAAGTCCGAAGCCCATGAATCCCGCCGAAGGCGACCGCACCGGTGACCGCGAGCAGCAGCGCATCCTGATCGTGGACGACGAACCCGCCGTGCGGGAGGCGCTGCGGCGCAGTCTCGCCTTCGAGGGGTACGGCACCGAGGTCGCCGTCGACGGCGCCGACGCCCTGGAGAAGGCCGCGGCCCACCGCCCCGACCTCGTCGTGCTCGACATCCAGATGCCCCGCATGGACGGCCTCACCGCCGCCCGCAGGCTCCGCGCCACCGGGTCGACCACGCCGATCCTGATGCTCACCGCGCGCGACACCGTCGGCGACCGCGTCACGGGTCTGGACGCGGGCGCCGACGACTACCTGGTCAAGCCCTTCGAGCTGGACGAGCTGTTCGCCCGCATCCGGGCGCTGCTCAGGCGCAGTTCGTACGCCGCCGGGGCGGGCCGGGCCGAGGAGGGTGACGTCCTGGCCTTCGCCGACCTGCGGATGGACCTGGCGACGCGCGAGGTCACGCGGGGCGGGCGGACGGTGGAACTGACCCGGACCGAATTCACCCTGCTGGAGATGTTCCTGGCGCACCCCCGCCAGGTCCTGACCCGCGAACAGATCCTCAAGGCCGTCTGGGGCTTCGACTTCGAGCCGTCCTCCAACTCCCTGGACGTGTACGTGATGTACCTGCGCCGCAAGACGGAGGCGGCCGGTGAGCCGCGCCTCGTGCACACGGTGCGGGGCGTGGGGTACGTGCTGCGGGGCGGCGAGTGAGCGGCCTCGTACGGCGGTTCCGGGGGCTGCCGCTGCGGTCCCGGCTGGCGCTGCTGGTCGCACGGCCGTGGCGGTGGCGGTGGCCATGGCGGCGGCGGTGTGCTGGTTCGTGGTGCGGGACGCGCTGGTGGATTCGCTGGACGACTCGCTGAACGAGAACCGCCTCCGCGATTCCTGGGTGCGGGACATGATCGACGGGGACGGCCGGTGCCGCCAGACGATCGTCGAGCAGAACAACGCGTCGCCGAACCTGCTCAAACAGATCGCGCAGGTGGTCGACCAGACCGGCGGCAGCTGTGTCGTCCTCGGCAAGCAGAGCCTCGGCCTGAAGCAGGCCGACACCGAGGTCGCCCGCCGCGAGGCGCCCTCCGCCTTCCACGACGCCACCGCCTCCGACGGCACCGAGTACCGCGTGCTCACCTACCCGCTGGACGGCACCCCGTACGCCGTCTCCCTGGCCCGTCCCCTCAGCGAGGTCCACGACACGCTCGACAACCTCACCCTGCTGCTCTCGGTGGTGGGCGGTGTCGGCATCCTCGGCGCGGGCGCGGCCGGCCTCTGGGTGGCCCGTACCGGCCTGCGCCCGGTGGACCGCCTCACCGAGGCCGTGGAGCACGTGGCCCGCACCGAGGATCTGGACCTCCGTATCCCCGTCGAGGGCGACGACGAGATCGCCCGCCTGTCGGAGTCCTTCAACTCCATGACCGCCTCGCTGGCCTCCTCCCGCGACCTCCAGCAGCAGCTGATCGCGGACGCGGGCCACGAGCTGCGCACCCCGCTGACCTCGCTGCGCACCAACATCGAACTGCTGGTCCGCAGCGAGGACACCGGCCGGGCCATCCCGCCCGACGACCGCAGGGCGCTGCTCGCCTCCGTCAAGGCGCAGATGACGGAACTGGCCGCGCTGATCGGGGACCTCCAGGAGCTGTCCCGGCCCGACGCGGGGCACGGCGGCGCCAAGGTGCAGGTCATCGCCCTGCACGACATCGTCGAAGCGGCCCTGGACCGGGCCCGGCTGCGCGGCCCCGAGCTGACCTTCACGGCGGACCTCTCCCCCTGGTACGTCCGCGCGGAACCGGCCGCCCTGGAGCGCGCCGTGGTCAACCTCCTGGACAACGCGGTGAAGTTCGGCCCGCCGGGCTCGGCCGTCGAGGTCGCCCTGCGGGCGGGCGAACTGACGGTGCGCGACCACGGCCCCGGCATCCCCGCCGAGGAACTCCCGCACGTCTTCGACCGCTTCTGGCGCTCCCCGTCGGCCCGCAGCCTGCCGGGTTCGGGCCTGGGCTTGTCGATCGTGGCCCGCACGGTGCGGCAGTCGGGCGGCGAGGTGACTGCTGGGGGCGGCGGACGGGGGCGGCACGGTGGCCTCGGCCCGGCTGCCGGGGGCGGCGACTCCGCCGCCTAGTGGCCTGCCTTGAGCGAGCCGATGAACGACGCCCAGGGCTGGGCGCCGATGAGGAGGGGGCGGGCTGCGGGGACCTTGCTGTCACGGACGGGAACGAAGCCCGGGTAGCCGTCGGCGACCTCGACACAGTTGTTGTCTCCCCCGTCGCTGTACGACGACTTGCGCCATATGGCGGTGGCCAGGACGGGGGTGTGCTTCATGATCGGTACTCCTCAAGTACGCCTCGCAACAACGCGAGCGAGGCCGACGGGGACAACGCCATGTCTCTCAGCCGATCGTAGGACAGCCTGGCTCGCAACACGTCGTCCGAATCTTCGATCAACACACCGTGGCTATTGCCTTCCGTGTAACCGACGACGCTTCCGTCCTGCTGCCACAGCAATGTCAACGAGCCGCTCATATGGGGGTGCACCCCAGCTGACAGTGGCAGTACTTGAAACACCACGTTGGGCCATGTGGCGACGGCTTCGATGTGTAAGAGCTGGTCATGCCAGGTCTGGGCGCAAGCAGCCGACCGCCGGAACGCATACTCGTCGACGATGAATCGGACGTTGGGCGTCGGCTTCTGCTGAAGCAGGGACTGTCGCCCCATTCTCGCTGTTACCTGCTCTTCGATCATCTCGTCACTGTCAGCCGGTGTCTGGGCGCTGGACAACACCTCGCGAGAGAAGTCCTCGGTCTGGAGCAGGCCAGGCACACCCAGCGTGAACTTCCACATGACCCGAGCCGTCGCCTCCAGCCCCATGAACTCCTGGTACTGATCCTTGAACGCCTCCCGCCGAGCCCCCTTCCAGTGGGTGACGAGCAGGTCCCCGGACCCGTAGTAACGGTCAAGGTCCTCCATGACCGCCAGCTTCGACAGCCGCTCACCACTCTCCAGGCGTGACAGATAGCTCTTGTCGTACGCCGTGTCCTCCGCCAGCTTGCCCAGCGATATCCCGGCCCTCTCCCGCAGATACCGGAGCGTGCGCGCGAGTGACGCGCGTCCCGATTCCCCATCCACGGCGGCCTGTTCGGACATGGCGATGACGCCCCTCTCGTTGTCCTGCGTACGGACAACTTCCCCGCCCTGTCGGAACGTACGCCGAATCCGTGAGCATCGGAACACGAAAGGTAACCGTCGCCCAGCAAAACCAAGGAGCCCCACCGTGACCGACCGGGACGAAGAGCAGGAACACAGCCACCTGAGGCTGCTCCCATGGACCTCGCCCGAGGGCAAGCCCTGCTACCTCGATACCGACGACCCCCAGAGCCTGCTGTCGCGCCTGGCGGACGACGTGGAAGAGGCCCAACTCCGATCCGCCCGCGACGTACTGCTCGGCTCCGAGGCGGTACTGGCCGATGACGTGGCAGGAGAACGAGCCGTCCGCTTCGCCCTGACCCGCACGGCCGAGTCCCTCCGTGAAACGCTGCGCGTCGCCCACAGCCGAGGCGACCGCATCCGGCACGCGGAATTGCCCCACCTTTAAGGACTCCATCTGCACCACTCTCCGGGGCAATCGAGCGCCTAGAGTCGTACTCACAAGGCCACGGGGGAACCCGGGACCACCGCCCGGAGCAGGGAGAACGACCATGAACGCCAGCATTCTCAAGCCGGTTCTGACCCGCGCCGCCACCGCCGAGACCACCAGCGACCCGAGCAGCGTCATGACCCTGCTCGCCGACTCCGGCACCGACGGCAGCTCGGTCACCAGTTACCGCTCGACCTTCGCCAAGGGGGCCGTGGGCGCCCCCGCCCACTTCCACACCAAGGCCTCGGAGCTGTTCTTCGTCATCGGCGGCGCCCTCCAGGTGCTCGTCGACGACGAGGTGAAGGTGCTGGAGCAGGGCGACTTCCTGCTCGTGCCGCCGCACACCCCGCACGCCTTCGCCGCGGCCCCGGGGGCCGAGGCCGACGTCCTGTTCGTCTTCACGCCCGGCATGCCGCGCTTCGACTACCTCCGCCTGCTGGGCCGCGTGATGCGGGGCGAGGCGAGCCCGCAGGAGATCAAGGACTCCTCCGAGCAGTACGACAACCACTACGTGGACAGCCCGGCGTGGCGCGCCGCCCTCGAAGCCGGGCAGTGACCTAGGAAGCCAGGCAGTGGCCTCAGGGGGGCGTTACTGGCCGAAGCCCATCCCCGCCCCCGTCAGCCGCACCCGTATGCCCTCCTTCTCCACCGTCACGTCCTGGAGCGCCACCGTCCCCGGGCCCGGCAGCTTCGGCAGCTGGAAGGCGAGGGTGAGGCGGTCGGCCAGGGCGGGGCGGGTGAGCTGGGCGAGGCCCTTGAGGAGGGCGGGGTCCAGGCCGAGCCTCTTGAGCAGCTCGGGGTGGCCCATGGCCACGTCGATGAGGTTCAGGCCCATCACGTCGCGCACGAAGCGCGGTGAACCGGTGAGGTCGGCCAGCTTGGCGTCGCTCTTGAGGGCCTCGCGCACCATCGCGTCGGGTACGCCGAGCCGCTTCACGATCGCGGGCACGGACAGCAGGGCCTTCGCCTTGGCCGTCTCCTTGGCCACGCGGTCGGCCGAGCTGCGCGACAGGTGCAGGCCCTCCTTCTCGCGCGTGCCGGGGCGGTACGTCGCCAGGTCGCCCAGTTGCAGGCTCATGCCGCCGATGTCGGTGGAGATGCCGCGCTCGCCGTTGCGCTGGATGCGGGCGTCGGCGCGCACCTTCAGGTCGTGGCCTGCGACGGGCAGCGTGCCGCGCGCGAGGACCTCGTCACGGCCGCGGCCGGTGAACGTGACCTGGGAGGCGCCCAGTTCGCGGTTGAGGTCCTCGAAGGAGAGGAGCACTTCGCCGTGCATCGCGCCGATGCGGGCGCCCTTGATGGACGTGGGCCCGTCGCCGAGGATCGTGACGTCCGTGGCGGTCGCGGAGACCTTGGCGAGCGAGACGCGGTCGGCGGCGACGTCCGGGACGGTCACCTTCACCCGCTCCAGGCGCTTGTCGAGGACCTGGGTGAGGAAGGGGAACCCTTCGATGTCGACCTCGGGCGCCGCGCTCAGGTCCATCTGCTGCTTGAGCTTCTCCGCGGCCTCGTGCTCGGCGTAGAGCAGGGCCCAGCGGTCGCCGAGGGCGAGGAAGGCGGTGGCGACGCCGACGGCGACCAGGGCTTTGGCGGCGAGCGGCAGCCCGGCGAAGCGGCGGCGGGCGCGGCCCCGGTCCCGGCTGCGGCCCCGGCCCCTGCGGCGCCTGCCGCGGCGGTGGTTGGGCGGCGTCCACGGGGCGTCGTCCGCGTCATCGGCCGGCTTCTCCTCGTGGAGGAACTCCTCCAGCGGATTCGGCGCGAGGGCTGCCAGCTCGTCGTACGGGTTGCGGTAGGGCTTGTGGGGGGTGCTGGAGAGGTCGTCCGGAGGTGGCTGTGGGGTTATGCGGTGGGGGGAACGCATCAGATGATCTCACCATACGTTCACACCCCACCCCAAGCCTTACCTCCAGTAGGCGCCGAAGTGAGCGCTACTTCACGATGGTGATCCGGTCCGCCTTCGGCGCGCGATCGGCTTGTCCGCCGAGGAGTTGGCGGCCAGATAGTCGTTGAACGCCTTCAGGTCGTCGGCGCGACGAGCGGCTTCGTCCCCTTGCCCAGCTCCGGCAGGCCGTCACCGCCGCCCGCGAGGAAGGCGTTCAGGGCGACGCGGTAGGTGGCCGCCGGGTCGAGGGCCTTGCCGTTCAGCTTGATGGAGCCGGTGACGACACGGTCCGCGCCGCTCTTCGTCAGGTCGAGCGTGTACGTCAGGCCGTCCGACACCTGAAGGATCTTCGGCGAGGCCTCGTTAGCCCCGCTGACCTGCTGCTTGAGCGCGGTGACGAGCTGAGCGCCGGTCAGGTCCACGAGGTTCACGGTGTTGCTGAAGGGCTGCACGGTGAACGCCTCGCCGTACGTGACGACGCCGTCGCCCTCGCTGCCGCTCGCCTTGTGGACGAGGTCGGAGCGGATGCCGCCGGGGTTCATCAGCGCCAGGTCGGCCTCGGGGTCGAGGGACTTGGCGTGGGCGAGCTGCGCGTCCGCGATGAGGTCGCCGAGCGGGGACTCGGGGACGCCGGCGCCGCGGCCGGGGATGTCGGCGGAGATGTAGCCGACGGGCCGGTTGGCGATGGGCGCGGCCAGCTTGTCCCAGCGGTTGATCAGCGAGGTCATGTCCGGCGCCTTGGCCTGCGCCCGGCTGACGACGTGGTTCGCGGACTTCACGCTCGTCCGCACGATGTCCTTGGTCCTGCGGTCGTACGTGAGCGTGGTGTCCGTGTAGAGCTTGCCGTAGGACGACGCCGAGGTCACCATGCGGGGCTTGCCCGACGGGTCGGGGATCGTACAGACGTACGCGGCGTGGGTGTGCCCGGTGACGAGCGCGTCGACCTTGGGCGTGATGCCCTTGGCGATGGCGGTGATGGGCCCGGAGATGCCGTCGCCCGCGCCCGGCGAGTCGCAGTCGTAGTTGTACGTCTGGCTCGCGGGGGAGCCGCCCTCGTGGATGAGCGTGACGATGGACTTCACGCCCTGCTTGTCGAGGATCTTGGCGTACTTGTTGACCGTCTTGATCTCGTCGTGGAACTTCAGGCCCTTGATGCCCTCGGCCGAGACGATGTCCGGGGTGCCTTCGAGCGTGACGCCGATGAAGCCGACCTTCACGCCCTTGTGCTTCCACACCCAGTAGGGCTTCAGGATGGGCTTGCCGGTCTTCTCGTTCGTGACGTTCGCGGCGAGGTAGGGGAAGTCGGCGCCCTCGAACTTCTTGGGCTTGCCCTTCTTGTCCTTCTCGAAGCAGCCGTCCTTGGGGTGGCAGCCGCCGTTCTGCATGCGGGCCAGTTCCTTGGCGCCCTCGTCGAACTCGTGGTTGCCGACGCTCGTGACGTCCAGGTCCAGCTTGTTCATCGCCTGGATCGTGGGCTCGTCGTGGAAGAGGCCGGAGAGCAGCGGGCTGGCGCCGATCAGGTCACCGGCGGCCGCGGTGACGCTGTAGGGGTGGGCCTTGCGGGCGGTACGCAAAGAGGTCGCGAGGTACTCGACACCACCGGCGTCGATCTTCTTCTCGGTCCCGTCGTGCTGCTTCTCCGTCACCTGGCCGGACGAGCCGGCGGGCGGCAGGAGGTTCCCGTGGAAGTCGTTGAACGACAGCAGCTGCACGTCCACCGTGCGCTTCTTGCCGCCCTTGCCCCCGTCCGCGTGGTCCTGCCCCGCGCTGGCGGGGAGCGCGGCGGCCAGCGCGCCGAGCGTGGCGAGCGAGGCGGCCGCGGCGAGCACGCGCGTGGCGCGGCGTCCGGGTCTGCGTGGCTGGGGTGTGGCTGACACGTGTCCCCCTGAGGGTGATGTGAGACGACGACTGGGAGGCGATACCGCCGTGCGCAGCCTAGGGTCAACGCGCGTAGCGCAACAGGGGGTCACGGGTTACGAGGCGGTTGCCATCGGGGGCGATACGGGCACATCCCCCGATGTCCTGACCCGCACCCGGCCGCCCGAGGGCCCCGCCGCCGTACTCTCGTCCCATGACTGACGACCGGCCCGCCGCGGCTCCCGCCACCCTCCGGAAGATCGACACCTTCACCGCACTGACCTCGGCGCAGGCCGACGCCGTGCTCGCGCTGCTCGCCGAGGCCGCCCGCGCCGACGGACAGCAGGCGGTCTCCGAGCAGGGGCGGCTGCAGCTGCGCGGCGGCGAGAGGGAAGGCGTACGGCATCTGCTGCTCAGCGTCGACCACCGGCTCATCGGGTACGCGCAGTTGGAGGACACCGACCCCGTGGAGGCCCCCGCCGCCGAGCTGGTCGTGCACCCCTCGCACCGGGGGCGCGGCCACGGCCGGGCGCTCGGCTCCGCGCTGCTCGGCGAGTCCGGGCGGCGGCTTCGCGTGTGGGCGCACGGCGGGCACTCCGCCGCCCGCCACCTGGCGCAGGTCCTCGGCCTGGCGCTCTTCCGCGAACTGCGCCAGATGCGCCGCCCGTTGGCGGACCTGAACCTGCCGGAGCCGGTCCTTCCGGCCGGGGTGACCATCCGTACCTTCGTGCCCGGGCGGGACGACGCGGCCTGGCTCGCGGTGAACGCCGAGGCCTTCGCGCACCACCCGGAGCAGGGCTCCCTGACCCAGCGCGACCTGGACGACCGCAAGGCCGAGCCATGGTTCGACCCGGCGGGCTTCTTCCTCGCCGAGCGCGAGAGCGACGGCGAACTGGTCGGCTTCCACTGGACGAAGGTGCACGCCGAGGAGCGCCTCGGCGAGGTCTACGTCGTGGGCGTGCGCCCCGGCTCCCAGGGCGGCGGCCTCGGCAAGGCCCTGACCACGACGGGCCTGCGCCACCTCGCGGCCTCCGGCCTGCCGACCGCGATGCTCTACGTGGACGCGGACAACAAGGCGGCCGTGAGCGTCTACGAACGACTCGGCTTCGTGACGTACGAGACGGATCTGATGTACCGCACGGAGACGTGAGCAGCGGCTTTTCCTGACTTCAGGGCCTGTTGGGGGCGGCGTCGCTTGACGCCGCCCCTCGTTTGCACCACCTTTCACTACTCAATTAGTGAAAGGGTGGTGCAAGGCAGTGGTCGAATACCGCATCGACCGGCGCAGCGGCGTCGCCACCTACCTCCAGATCGTCCAGCAGACCCGGCAGGCCCTGCGCCTCGGCCTGTTGGAGCCCGGCGACAAGCTGCCCACGGCCCGCGAGGTCGTCGAGGCCACCGCCATCAACCCGAACACGGTGCTCAAGGCCTACCGCGAGCTGGAGCGCGAGGGACTCGTCGAGGCGCGCCGCGGCCTCGGCACCTTCGTGCGCAAGTCGCTGGGCAGCGCGCCAGCCGACTCACCGCTGCGGGGGGAACTCGCCGAGTGGACCGCGCGGGCGCGGGCGGCGGGGCTGGAGAAGGACGACGTGGCGGCGCTCTTCGGCGCCGTACTCGAAGAGCAGTTCGCACCGGTGGAAACGCACACCACATCGACACAGGGGGACCCCGTATGACCGACACCGCCATCGAGGCGTATGCCCTGACCAAACGCTTCGGCCGCCGACAGGCCCTGCGCGGCTGCTCGTTCCGCCTCCCGGCCGGACGCGTCTGCGCGGTCGTCGGACCCAACGGCGCCGGCAAGTCCACACTGCTCTCCCTGGTGGCCGGCCTCGACCGGCCCGGCGGCGGCACGCTGACCGTGCTCGGCACCAGCCCCGCCGAGGCCCGTGCACGCGTGGCGTACGTCGCCCAGGACAAGCCGCTCCACCCTCGGCTGTCCATCGCCGACACGCTGCGGCTCGGCGCCGAACTTAACCCGGGCCGCTGGGACATGGCCGTCGCCGAGCGCGTCCTCGCCGGGGGCGCCCTCGATCCGGGCGCCCGCGTCCGCACGCTCTCCGGTGGCCAGCGCACCCGCGTCGCCCTCGCCCTCGCGCTCGGCAAGCGGGCCGAACTGCTGCTCCTGGACGAGCCGATGGCCGACCTCGACCCCCTCGCCCGGCACCAGCTCATGGGCACGCTCATGGCGGAGGCCGCCGAGCACGGCACCACGGTCGTCATGTCCTCCCACATCGTCGGCGAACTGGCCGACGCGTGCGACCACTTGCTCCTCGTCTCCGACGGGCAGGTCCGGCTCGGCGGCGGCATCGACGACCTCGTCACCGCGCACGCCCTGGTGACGGGCGCCCGCCCGGCCGCCGACCTCGCCCCGCACACCGTCATCGAGTCCCGCGCCACCGGGCGCGGCGTGACCGCCCTGATCCGCCCCGAGGGGCCGCTCGGCGGCGGCTGGGACGTCGAAGAACCTTCCCTGGAGGAACTGTTGCTCGCCCATCTCCGGTCCCCGGACGCACCACCGCTGATCACTCCGGGCACGTCGGTCCCGGCCCGGCCGGAGGTGACGGCATGAGCCTGCCGACCCTGCGGGGCCCGCGCTGGGTGGACGTCCGGGTGCACCGCACCGCGCTCCTGACGGCCGGTGCCGTCATCGCCCTCGCGGTCGCCTACACCGCCTGGCTGCGCTGGGCGGCGAGCGCCTATCCGGAGACGGCCGACAACTGCGTCGTCGGCAAGCCCTGCGATTCGTTCCTCGGCTTCGCCAGCGCCCGGGACCTGCTCCACATCAGCCTGGAGCAGGGCACCCTGGGCCTGCTCCTTGTCCCCCTGCTCATCGGCGCCTTCGTCGCGGGCCCGCTGGTGGCGCGCGAGTTGGAGAGCGGCGTCCACAAGCTCTCCTGGACGCAGTCCGTCTCCCCCGCGCGCTGGCTGGCCGCCAAGCTGACCACGGCCGCCGGGTTCGCCGCGGGCGGGACGCTCGTCCTCATGGCGGCGCTCCGGCTCGGGGAGTCCGGCATGATCGCCGGCCGTTGGAACCTCCACTGGGCCGACCGGGGCGTCTACGAGGCGACCGGCCCCGTCCTCGTCGCCTACTCCCTGCTCGCCGTGGCCCTCGGCACACTCATCGGGCTCGCCGTGCGCCGCACCCTGCTCGCGATGGCCGCCACCGGCGCCGTCACCGGCCTCCTCCTGTGGAACCTCGGCAACATCCGCTGGCACCTGCTGCCGGTGGACACCGCCACCGGGCCCGCCACCGAGGAGAACAGCTTCCCCACCCGGTTCCCGTACGGCTCCTTCAGCATGGACCAGGGCGTCACCAACGCCGCCGGTGTCCGCTTCCAGGAGTACGAGTGCCTCCCGAAGCCCCAGACCGGCGCCGCCTGCCCCGCCGACACCACCATCACCGGCTGGTACATGGACTACCACCCCCGATCCCACTTCTGGTACACCCAGTTGATCGAGACCGGCATCGTGCTCGTCCTCACCGCGGCCGCCACCTACGCCGCCTTCCGCCTCCTGCGCCGCCGGACGGCCTGAACCGTACGATCACCGGAGGCCCCCACCGTGAAGACGCCCGGGGGTCTCCGGTCGATGTCCCGCACGTCATGTCGCCGTAACCACTGATTCAGACAAGCTTGCGACGCTCGCTCAATGCAGCCCGCCGCGCCCGACCCGCCCCCGGAGAACGGGAGGCGTCACCTCGCTCCCGCGCTCTCCGACGCGCCCATCGGCGTGCCCACGCGGAACAATGGCTTCATGAGCCAGCAGAACACGCAGGGACAGGTCCAGCACGCCCAGCCTTCCATCGGTTCCATCACCGCGCACAGGCCGCACACCATCGCCGCCACCATCTCCGACCTCGCCCCCGACCTGGACGCCGACCTGGACGCGTACGACGAGGACGCCCAGGTCGGGCACGACGGCGTCGAGCTGCCGCAGGGCCGGTTCCTGGACCGGGAGCGCAGCTGGCTCGCGTTCAACGAACGAGTGCTGGAACTCGCCGAAGACCCCCACACCCCCCTCCTCGAACGGGCGAACTTCCTCGCGATCTTCGCCTCGAACCTGGACGAGTTCTTCATGGTCCGCGTGGCCGGCCTCAAGCGCCGCATCGCGACCGGCGTCGCCACCCGCTCCGCCTCCGGCCTCCAGCCCCGCGAGGTCCTCGAACTGATCTGGAACCGCTCCCGCGAGCTCATGGCCCGGCACGCCGCCTGCTACCACGACGACGTCGCGCCCGGCCTCGCCGACGAGGGCATCCAGTTGGTCCGCTGGCACGAGCTGACCGAGAAGGAGCAGTCCCGGCTCTTCACGCTCTTCCGGCAGCAGATCTTCCCCGTCCTCACCCCGCTGGCCGTGGACCCCGCGCACCCCTTCCCGTACATCTCGGGGCTCTCGCTCAACCTCGCCGTCGTCGTCCGCAACCCGGTCTCAGGACACCAGCACTTCGCACGCGTGAAGGTCCCGCCGCTGCTCTCCCGCTTCCTGGAGGCCTCCCCCCAGCGGTACGTCCCCATAGAGGACGTCATCGCCGCTCCCGCGCACCTCCAGGAGCTGTTCCCGGGCATGGAGATCCAGGAGCACCACATGTTCCGGCTCACCAGGAACGAGGACCTGGAGGTCGAGGAGGACGACGCCGAGAACCTTCTCCAGGCCCTGGAGAAGGAGCTGATGCGGCGCCGCTTCGGGCCCCCGGTGCGCCTGGAGGTCGAGGAGTCCATCGCCCCGAACGTGCTGAGCCTGCTGGTGCGCGAGCTGAAGATCAGCGAGGCCGAGGTCTATCCGCTGCCGGGCCCGCTCGACCTCACCGGCCTCTTCAGCATCGCCAAGCTGGACCGGCCCGAGCTGAAGTACCCCAAGTTCGTGGCGGGCACCCACCGCGACCTCGCCGAGGTCGAGTCGGCGTCCGCGCCCGACATCTTCGCCGCCCTTCGCGAACGCGACGTACTCCTGCACCACCCGTACGACTCGTTCTCCACCTCCGTGCAGGCGTTCCTGGAGCAGGCGGCCGCCGACCCGGACGTCCTCGCGATCAAGCAGACGCTGTACCGCACCTCGGGCGACTCCCCCATAGTCGACGCGCTCATCGACGCGGCCGAGTCCGGCAAGCAGGTCCTCGTCCTCGTCGAGATCAAGGCCCGCTTCGACGAGCAGGCCAACATCAAATGGGCGCGCAAGCTGGAGGAGGCGGGCTGCCACGTCGTCTACGGCATCGTCGGCCTGAAGACGCACTGCAAGCTCTCCCTCGTCGTGCGCCAGGAGGGCGACACCCTCGTCCGCTACTCGCACGTGGGCACCGGCAACTACCACCCCAAGACCGCACGCCTGTACGAAGACCTCGGGCTGCTCACCTCCAACGCGGAGGTCGGCGCGGACCTCTCCGACCTCTTCAACCGCCTCTCCGGCTACTCGCGCCGCGAGACCTTCCGCCGCCTGCTCGTGGCCCCCAGGTCCCTGCGCGACGGGCTCGTCTCGCGCATCGACAAGGAGATCCAGCACCACCGCGCGGGCCGCCCCGCCTACGTCCGCATCAAGGTCAACTCGATGGTCGACGAGGCGGTCATCGACTCCCTCTACCGCGCCTCGCAGGCGGGCGTCGAGGTGGACGTGTGGGTGCGCGGCATCTGCGCGGTGCGGCCGGGCGTCGCGGGGCTCTCGGAGAACATCCGCGTACGCTCCGTCCTCGGCCGCTTCCTGGAGCACTCCCGCGTCTTCGCCTTCGGCAACGGCGGCGAACCGGAGGTGTGGATAGGCAGCGCCGACATGATGCACCGCAATCTCGACCGCCGTATCGAGGCGCTGGTCCGGGTCCAGGACCCGGCGCACCGCACGGCCCTCAGCCGGCTCCTGGAGACCGGCATGTCGGATACCACCGCCTCCTGGCACCTGGGCGCGGACGGCAACTGGACCCGCCACTCGGTGGACCAGGACGGCCAGCCCCTGCGCAACGTTCAGGAGATGCTCATAGACGCCCGGAGGCGCCGGCGTGGCACAGCAACACCATGAGATGACGGGTACGGGTACGGCGGCGGAGGCCACGGGGGAGGCCCTGGCGGTCCACCTCCAGGACCAGGCCACGGAGTTCCTCCGCTCGCTGCGGCTGCACCGCGAGTCCACGACGGACGCGCAGGGCGCCGAGGAGTCCCTGGAGGCGGCCCGCGCCCTGCGCCGGGCGGCCCGCCGCATCGGCGCGGCCCTGCACACGTTCCGCCCGCTCCTGGACCCCCAGTGGTCGGCGGCCCTGCGCCCGGAGCTGGCCTGGCTCTCGGGCACGCTGGCCCAGGAGCACGCCCACGCAACCCGCCTGACCCGCCTCCTGGACGCCCTGCACCGCCTCTCGGGACCTCCATCGGTACCGAGCCCGACACCTCCGGCTACGGTCGCGCGTTCGCTGCCGGTAGGTACAGCCCTTGAGCCGCCCGCTGTGGGCAGGCGTTCCGCAGGGCGGAACGGGGGGTGGGCACAGCACCACCTGCCGGGTGCCGATGACCCGGGCGGAACCACCCGCACCCTCACAGTAGGCGCAGCCAAAGCCGCCGCCCTCCTCGAACGCCAGCTCACCCTCGCCCGCACCCGCGCCCACTCCACCGCCCTCCAGGCCCTCGGCTCCTCCCGCTTCCACGCCGTGGCGGACAGCATCGCGCTGCTGGCCAGCGAGGTCCCCTTCAGCGGCGCCCAGCACGACCTGGAGCAACTGGCGGCCACCGCGGAGGCCGACCTCGCCGAAGCGGTGGAGGCCCTGCCGCTGGGCCGAGCGGGCCACCCGTACAACGCCGAGGCCCTGGCGCACGGCCTGCACGCCGCGGAGTCCGCCCCCGACGCCCAGGACGCCCCTTGGCTGAAGGTCCGCTCCCTGCTGCGCCTCTACCGCTACGCCCAGGAGGTCGTCGAGGGTCCCGCCTCCCTGGAGCCCCGCCTCCGGGACGCGAGCCACGCCCTGAACGTCCACCGCGAGGCCGCGCCGCCGCGACGGCCGCCGCGCAGGCCGCCCGCACCCCGCGCATCGCCCCGGCCACGGCGTACGCCCTCGGCGTGCTCCACGCCGACCAGCGCCACGAGGTCGAGGCGGCGCGCTTCGCCTTCCAGCGGGCCTGGCAGCACGAGACGGTGAGCACCCGTTGACGCACGGGCAGGAACCCCGCGGTGAGGAGAGCGTGGTCCGGGCGGCCGGCTGTGTCCTGTGGCGCCCGGCGCCCACGGCCGCGGACGGGATCGAGCTGGCGCTGGTGTACCGCCCCAAGTGGGAGGACTGGTCCCACCCCAAGGGCAAGCTCAAGCGCGGGGAGTCAGCCGGTGACGCGGCCGTACGGGAGGTACTGGAGGAGACCGGCATGACGTGCGCGCTCGGCACGGAACTCACCACGGCGCGCTACCGGGACGCGCACGGCCGCCCCAAGGAGGTCCGCTACTGGACCGCCGAAGCACTCGGCGGGGCCTTCACTCCCAACTCCGAGGTGACGCGCCTGCGTTGGCTGCCCCCCGACGAGGCCCGCCGCCACCTGACCCACCCCCGTGACGCGGACCTCGTCACCGAACTGCTCGCGATACGCGCACGGGGCCTGCCGGATACTCCTGGGAAATCTCGTCACACGGAGAGCACAGGCACGTAATAGCCCGGCGGGTAGGGCTCGCCGATCAGCTGGCCTTCCGCCTCGACCCAGGCGTGAGCGGCGAACGGTTCGGTGCGGACACCGGTGCACCAGGTCGGCCAGCAGCCCCGCATGCGGCAGAGCAAGGCCGTCGCTATGGAACGCTGCAGGCAGTTCTGGCCGGCGCACCGCAGGCTGACCGCCACCACTGCCTCACGTGCCGCGAGGGCCTGGGCGGCGGTCGCCGGCCTGGCACGGTGTCGTGCGATCTCCATCACGCGGCGCAGCCGTCGTGGCGGGGCTTTGGCCAGAAGCCGGGCGACCGCGACGGCGATCAGTGGTGCCGGACGGCGTAGCCGTGCTCCTCGGCGGCGTGGCGGAAGTGCGACGGGAACGCTCATCGGGACACCGCCAGACCGGCGCGGTCGAGTTGTTCCGTGACCAGGTCGACGTCCCGCAGCGCGCGGTCGAGGCCGATACCGCAACCCGCCGCGATGGCCCGGGCGATCTCCTCCGGACTGTGACCGTCCAAGAGACGCCTGAGTATGCGGGCACCCGTGGCGTTCAGCTGCCAGTAGCGCCCCTTGGCCTGGTCCAGGAGTACCGTGCCGTCGGGGGTTTCGGCGAGGGACACATCAGGGCGCAGACGGATGGACACAAGGCTCCCCGGAGTGAGTCGGTGTCGAGGCCTCCACCGCACGCAGCCACGATTCGCAGCCGAGGAGGTACTCGATGTCTTGCAGGATGGTGGTGTTCCGCTGGGGGGCCAGGAGGCTCGACCTCAGCCGGTCGGCGTCGATGAGGCCCCTGGCGGCGAGCCGGGAGTCGGCGAACACGTCGAGCAGGGCGGGCACATTGCCCTTCATGCCGATGCGGACGTCCTCGCTGAACTCCCCCTTTGTGGACCGGCCGAGGACCATGTCGGGCAGGACCCCTCTCATCGCTTCGGACAGCAGGGGTTTGTAGCGCCACGGATCCGACCGCTCCTCCGGCCGCACGGCGAGCACCGCCTCGACCAGCCGGTCGTCGAAGAACGGCATGTCCAGGTGGATCGACTCCCGCGCGAACGGTTCCCTGAGGAGGCGGTGCAGGAAGGCACTGCTGCGCAAGATGAGCAACAGCTGGTGCTGCCCGAGGTTCTCGGCGTACCGGGGGGTCTCGACAGCGGTCCGCAGGAATGCCGTCCGTGCGAGATCGTTGGCAGTCTCGGTGACCCAGGGAGAGGCCCGAAGCGGCCACAGACCCCACCCGAGCACCGGCCTGCGCAGCGGGGGCGGTGGGGCGGTGAGGTGTGTGGCCTGGTCCTGCCACCAGGACCGCACCGTGCCCGGGCGCAGGAGGGCAGCCGCGGTCTCCGCCAGGGGCCACCGCTTGAGAGCGCTGTATCCGCGCACGTGTCTGAATGCCGTGCCCGGCCGACGGAGCAGGAGTTCGTGCAGGTAACCAGCGAGGGAGGTGAACAGTTCGTCCCCTCCGTGTCCCGCGAGGTGGCGCCGTGAACCGTGTTCCGCCAGGAGTCGCGCGACGTAGCGAGTCTGGGCCCCCGTGCGGATGAACGGGTACGGCTCCTCGGTGCTCGCCCAGGAGCCGGGATCGGTGAAGATCGACGGCAGATCCTCCTGGGGGGCGACCATGTGTTCCGCGGCCGGCAGTGCGCTGATGCTGTGAGAGGCGAACAGGGCGTCGTCGTTGGTGACGTCGGCCTCAGCGGTCCGGAACGTGAGTATGTCGGGAGTCTTGCGAGCGGCCAGGAAACACAAAGAGGTGGAGTCCATGCCCCCCGACAGGTCAGTGCTGAGTCGGCCTTCCTCCGGTGCCCTGTGCGCCATGGCGGCCGCCATGACCTCCCGCACCTTGCCGGCGCCTTCGCCGAGGGACTGTTCGGGAGCCGGAGGCGCCCACCAGCGCATCTCGCGCGCCCGCTCCTTCTCCCAGACCAGGCAGTGGTCCGGAGAGAGGGCCGAGACGCCGCCCCACAGCGGTCTGTGGCTCAGCGGGGCCGGCAGCAGTCGGCCACATGCGACGCGAACGGCGAGGCTCTCCTCGTCGATGCTCGCGTCGGCCATGGCGGCCAGGAGATCGGCCCTGTCTGCGGCCACGTCCACGCCCCGCACACGAGCGTGGAAGACGGGGTGCAAACCGACGATGCTCCCTTGGACACGCGTCTGGCCGTGTACGGATACCGCCAGGATGCTCGACCCCGGGAGTTTCCTCGCCAGGGTTCCCACATCGGAGAGGCTTCGCACGTACGAGGCGAACCGGCCCAACTGGGCGGCGGTGACCGGGCAAGCCCCGATCACCGCCACCCGCACCGGGCCCTTCGTCGCCACGACAACCTGACCTGCCGGCCGCCGCCCCAACAGCCACGGCCTTCCCGAATCGTGCGACGCCACGAGCGGAAATCGGGCTGCCGTCGACCCGATGGCATTTTCGGCTGCCGAGTGATCCGGAAGTACTACGTACCCGGTGTCAATCACTGTTCAGACCTATCTTAGAAGAGGCCGTTCTTGCTGTCCCACGCGTTTCCGTAGCCCAGCGTGTCCTCGCTGAATTCGCCGACCTCGGCCAGCATCGGGGGAACGTAGTCCTGCGCGGTGAACTCTTCCTTGAGCTCCTGCTCGTACATATTTCCTCCTTGGGTTCAGGATTCACGAGGACCTCGTGAATCCGTTACGGCAACCATGATTGTCCTGTGGCAAGGAGTGATCCAGTGATATCGAGTCATGGATCACCGGGATACGGACGCGCCGGACATCACCGACGCGGGCAGCCATTCCCATGGCCCCGCGCTCAACCGGCGAGGGGCGATGCTCCGGCGGCAGAGGCGCGCCGGTACGCGTGGGGACTTAACCCCGTCGCCTCCTTGAAACGGTCCCGGAAAGCCGTCATCGAGCCGAAACCCACGTCGGAAGCGATCCGTTCGACGGAGTAGGGCGTGGTCTCCAGCAGGTACCGGGCCCGGCTGATGCGGGCCTGATGCAGCCACTGGAGAGGCGTAGTGCCGGTGCGGTCGTGGAAGTGGCGGGTCAGAGTGCGCGAGCTGACACCCGCCCGAGCGGCGACGTCCGCCACGCTCAGGTGGCGGGTGAGGTTCTCCTGGAGCCACTGCAGCAGCTTGTCGAAGGTGGAGTCCTCGCAAGCGGGCGGCTGGCTTCGGCCGACGAACCCGGCCCGGCCGGGTGGGCGCCCTTCCGGCAGCACGGCCTCGTGGGCGACCGCCGCGGCCACTTCGGGCCCGTGGTCGCGGTGGACCAGGTGCAGACACAGCTCCCAGCAGGTGGCGGAGCCAGTGGAGGCGAGCGCTTGCCCGTTGTCGATGTACAGAGCCTGCGGGGCCGCGTCGGGAGCCGCGGGGTCGGGCTGGAACAGCGGCCGGTCGAGCGGCCGACGGACTCCAAAGGATTCGCTCGCGCGTCGGGGGACACGCAGGCGATGCGGGCACCTCTGGACGCGGCACGGCTGACCGCGCCGCGGACCGCGGCCGACAGGGGGTGAGCGAGGGATGTGCTCGGGATGATGACCGTGTCCGCTTTGGTGACCGAGTCGAGTCCCCACGGAGCCCGTAGGGAGAAACCTCCCGCGTCGACCTCGGGTTTCTCTGCACAAACTCGAACGTGATAGGCCGGGCGCCCATCCGGCAGGCGCACATGACCAAATACCTCGATCGCCGCAGCCATGTCCAGGGCGATTATCTGATCGAGTATCAGGATGGCGACTTTATGCATGGTACAGAAGTAACCACATCAATACGCACGGCAACAACGTGATTTTGTCGATGCGGCTTTGCCGTCTGGCCAGAATCGACATCGACACTTACGCGCAAACCCGGACATGGCGGCTTCAATGCAGCTTGAAACAGCCGAGACGCGCACGAAGGAGAAGAGGAGTCCGGTGCAATGCCCTCTCCTCGCCCATAACGTGGGGACGGTGGGCACGAAAAACGAGGCAGCCGTTGACGCACGACCGTTCCGTTCCGGCCGCGCGGGCGCCCGTCCCCCTCCCGACCCACCCGCGATCACCGACCCTCGCCATCACCGCCCACGCCCGACCCTCGGGTTCGGCTTCGGCTTCTGCTTCTGCTTCGGGCCGAGGGTCGACCGCGGGCCGGTTCGCCACCGTATACATCCGGCCACGCAGCGGGACTCCCGGCCAGGACGCCGCCTTCTGGGCGGGCGCCCGAGACGCCGGGCAGGCTCGGCCGCACTCACGTTCCGCTTCCCCCCAAGGGCAAGCCGAGCACCGATCCCGCCCCGAACCGGTGACATTCCTCCCGCTTTGCTCACGCTGTGCGTTTGCGGCACTACTTTTTGCGACAGGTAGCCTCACCAGGCCGACCGCCGAGGTTCACCCTCCGTTCACTCATGCCCATCGGCGGCTTCACCTGTTCTGCCTAATTTCAGCCTCACCACGACAGACCTCGCACGCCGCCAGCAAAGGGCCGGCGGCTCCCGGAAGGAAAATCCGAAAGTGAAGCTTCAGCGCAAGAACCGGCTCCGCGCCCTCTCCCTCGGCGCCCTCGCCGTCTCCGGCGCCCTGGCCCTCACGGCGTGCGGTTCCGACGACACGAGCGGCTCGGGCGACGGCGGCAAGGAGACCACCGCCAACGCCAACATCAAGTGCGACGACGCCAAGGGCCAGCTCGCGGCCTCCGGTTCATCCGCGCAGAAGAACGCGATCGACGCCTGGCGGAAGGTCTACACGACCAACTGCAAGGACGTGCAGCTGAACTACAACCCGACGGGCTCGGGCGCCGGCATCACCGCGTTCCTCCAGGGTCAGACGGCGTTCGCCGGTTCCGACTCGGCGCTGAAGCCCGAAGAGATCGAGAAGTCGAAGAAGGTCTGCAGCAACAGCCAGGCCATCGGCCTGCCGCTGGTCGGCGGCCCCATCGCCGTCGGTTACAACGTCCCGGGCGTCGACGAGCTGACCCTGGACGCCAAGACCCTGGCCGACATCTTCAACGACAAGATCAAGACCTGGGACGACAAGGCGATCGCGAAGCTCAACCCCGACGCCAAGCTCCCCAAGACGAAGATCCAGGCCTTCCACCGCTCCGACGAGTCCGGCACCACGGACAACTTCACCAAGTACCTCAAGGGCGCCGCCCCCGCCGCCTGGCCGTACGAGCCGGGCAAGTCGTGGGAGCCCAAGGGCGGCCAGTCCGCGAACGGCTCCGCCGGTGTCGCGAGCCAGGTCAAGCAGACCGCGGGCGCCATCTCCTACTTCGAGCTGTCCTACGCGGGCGAAGGCATCAAGACCGTCGACCTGAAGACGCAGGCCAAGGAGCCGGTGAAGGCCACCGTCGACAACGCCTCCAAGGCGATCGCCGAGGCCAAGGTCGTCGGCAAGGGCAAGGACCTCTCCCTGGAGCTGAACTACAAGCCCACCGCCGAGGGCGCCTACCCGATCACCCTGGTGACGTACGAGATCGTCTGCGAGAAGGGCAACAAGGCCGAGACGCTCCCCGCCACCAAGTCCTTCCTCACCTACATCGCCAGCGAGGACGGCCAGAACGTCCTCAAGGAGAACGACTACGCGCCGATCCCGGCCGAGATCATCTCCAAGGTCCGCTCCACCGTCGCGGGCCTGAGCTAGCTGAACCGAGTGCGGCCGGTCCGGCAGGACCGGACCGGCCGCACCGTCCGGTGCACCGCCGCCACGGAGCGCCCGCAGTACACGCGCGGCAGCTCCGCAGACCGGAGAACCCCATGGACATATCAAGCAAGACAACCGCCCGACCACCCGTCGACGACGTGCAGCCCGTCGCCCCCGTGGACAAGGCCGCCGCCCGCGGCGCCACCCGGCCCGGCGACCGGATCTTCCTCGGCTTCTCCCGGGGCTCCGGCATCGCGCTCCTGGCGATCATGGCCGCCATCGCGGCGTTCCTCACCTACCGCACGGCCCTGGCGCTCGCCGACAACACGGGCAACTTCCTCACCACCTTCGAGTGGGACCCGGCCGGCAGCTCCACGGGCGGCAAGCCCTACTTCGGCATCGCCGTCCTGGTCTTCGGCACCGTGGTCAGCTCGGTGATCGCCCTGCTGATCGCCGTCCCCGTCGCCATCGGCATCGCGCTCTTCATCTCGCACTACGCGCCGCGCAAGCTGGCCACCCCCATCGCCTACGTGATCGACCTGCTGGCCGCCGTGCCCTCGATCGTGTACGGCCTGTGGGGCGCCCTCGTGGTCGCACCCAACCTCACCGGCCTCTACAGCTGGCTCGACGACTACTTCGGCTGGACCGGCGTCTTCGAGTACAACGGCGGCGCCCCGCGCTCCCTGATGACCGTCGGCATCCTCCTCGCGATCATGATCCTGCCGATCATCACCAACGTCAGCCGCGAGGTCTTCCTCCAGGTCCCGAAGATGCACGAGGAGGCCGCGCTGGCCCTCGGCGCCACGCGCTGGGAGGTCATCCGCATGTCGGTGCTCCCCTTCGGCCGCTCCGGCATCATCTCCGCCTCGATGCTGGGCCTCGGCCGCGCGCTCGGCGAGACGATCGCCGTCGCCACCGTGCTCTCCCCGTCCTTCCTGATCAACGCGTCCGTGCTCGACTACGGCGGCGGCACCTTCGCGCAGAACATCGCCAGCAAGTTCAACGAGGCCAGCGAGTACGGCCAGGACGCGCTCATCGCCTCCGGCCTGGTCCTGTTCGTCATCACCCTGCTGGTCAACGGCGCGGCCCGCCTGATCATCGCGCGCCGCAAGGAGTACTCGGGGGCCAACGCATGAGCACCACGACACCCACCCCGCCCGGGCCGCTCGTCGAGCGCCCCGCCACGCTCAAGGCGGCCACCCTCCCGCGCTGGAGCCCGCTCGCCGTGGCGCTCGGCTCGGCCGCGGTCGCCGTCGGCATCGGCCTCGGCGCCGGCCTGCACAGCCGCATCCAGTGGGGCCTGATCGCCGCGCTGCTCTTCATCGCCGGCTCGTACGCCCTCGCGGTCGCCGTCGAGGGCACCCGCCAGGCCAGGGACCGCCTCGCCACCTCGCTGGTGTGGGTCATGTTCCTGCTGGCCGTCGTCCCGCTGGCCTCGCTGATCTACGAGACCGTCCAGCGCGGCATCAAGGTCTTCGACGTCTACTTCCTGACCCACTCCATGGGTGTGCTCTCCGACGAGGAGACGGGCGGCGGCATCTACCACGCCCTCATCGGCACCCTCCAGCAGGTTCTGCTGGCCTCCGTCATCGCCGTGCCGATCGGCCTGCTCACCGCGATCTACCTCGTCGAGTACGGGCGCGGGAAGCTCTCCAAGGTCATCACGTTCTTCGTGGACGTCATGACCGGCATCCCCTCGATCGTCGCGGGCCTGTTCGTCCTCAGCTTCTGGATTCTGATCCTCGGCTTCGGCTACTCCGGCTGGGCCGGCGCCATGGCGCTCGCGATCCTGATGATGCCGGTGATCGTCCGCTCCACCGAGGAGATGCTCAAGCTCGTCCCGAACGAGCTGCGCGAAGCCTCGCTCGCCCTCGGCGTGCCGAAGTGGCGGACCATCCTCAAGGTCGTCCTGCCCACCGCGATCGGCGGCATCACCACGGGCGTCATGCTCTCGGTGGCCCGCATCGCCGGTGAGACCGCGCCGGTCCTGCTCCTGGTCTGGGTCAACCCCCTGATCAACACGAACCCCTTCGAGGGCTCGCAGGCCTCCCTGCCGCTGTACGTCTACCAGCAGTACGCGGCAGGCACCGACGCGTCGTACGACCGTGCCTGGGCGGCGGCGCTCGCCCTCATCGGCTTCATCATGATCCTCAACCTGGCGGCCCGCGGCATCGCCCGCTGGAAGGCCCCCAAGACGGGCCGCTGAGCGGCCATATCAGCGACCCTCGTAGCAAGAAACCCGAAAGAAGCAGTGATCCCCATGGCCAAGCGAATCGACGTATCGGGCCTGACCGCCTACTACGGCTCACACAAGGCGATCGACGACATCTCGATGACCGTGGAGCCCCGCTCGGTGACCGCCTTCATCGGCCCGTCCGGCTGCGGCAAGTCCACGTTCCTGCGCACGCTGAACCGCATGCACGAGGTCACCCCCGGCGGCCGCGTCGAGGGCAAGGTCCTCCTGGACGACGAGGACCTGTACGGCAGCGGCGTGGACCCCGTGTCCGTGCGCCGCACCATCGGCATGGTCTTCCAGCGCCCCAACCCCTTCCCCACGATGTCGATCTACGACAACGTCGCGGCGGGCCTGCGGCTCAACGGCTCGTACAAGAAGTCCGAGCTGAACGACGTCGTCGAGAAGTCCCTCCAGGGCGCCAACCTCTGGAACGAAGTCAAGGACCGCCTGAACAAGCCCGGCTCCGGCCTCTCCGGCGGCCAGCAGCAGCGCCTGTGCATCGCGCGGGCCATCGCGGTCGAGCCCCAGGTGCTGCTCATGGACGAGCCCTGCTCGGCCCTGGACCCGATCTCGACGCTCGCCATCGAGGACCTGATCGGTGAGCTGAAGGAACGGTTCACGATCGTCATCGTCACGCACAACATGCAGCAGGCGGCCCGCGTCTCGGACCGCACGGCCTTCTTCAACCTCTCGGCGGTCGGCCAGCCCGGCAAGCTCGTCGAGATCGACGACACGGAGCGGATCTTCTCCAACCCGTCCGTGCAGGCCACCGAGGACTACATCTCGGGCCGCTTCGGCTGAGCCACCCCCCAAACTCCCCGCGGTGCTGCATGGCGGTGCCACCGCAGGGACAACAAGAAAGGCCCGCCCCTGGCTCCCGGGGGTGGGCCTTTCCTATGTGTGGCTACGGGGTGCGCCCCGTAAGGGGCGCGGGGAACTGCGCGACCAGCCACAGCGGGCCCGCAGTCGAAGAGCTACAGGAACGCGAGGTTCACGATCCAGAAGCTGACCGCCGCCACCAGCGCAGCGGCCGGCATCGTGATGAACCACCCCAGGATGATGTTCTTGGCGACACCCCACCGCACCGCGTTCACCCGCTTCGTCGCGCCCACACCCATGATCGCGGAGGTGATCACGTGCGTCGTCGAGATCGGCGCGTGGAACATGAACGCGGTGGTGAACATGATGCCCGCGCCGGTCGTCTCGGCGGCGAAGCCCTGCGGCGGGTCCAGCTCGATGATCTTGCGGCCGAGGGTCCGCATGATGCGCCAGCCGCCCGCGTACGTACCGGCGGAGAGCATCAGCGCACAGGCGACCTTGACCCAGATCGGGATGGGCGCGTCGGCGCTCTGCACGTCGGAGATGACCAGGGCCATCACCACGATGCCCATCGTCTTCTGGGCGTCCTGGAGGCCGTGGCCGAGGGCCATGCCCGCCGCGGAGACCGTCTGCGCGATGCGGAAGCCGCGCTTGGCCTTGTGCGGGTTGGACCTGCGGAACATCCACATGATCGCGCACATCACGAGGTAACCGATGGCGAGACCGACGAGCGGCGACAGGAACATCGGGATGACGATCTTGTCGACGACCCCGGACCAGATGACGCCGATGCCGCCCGCGAGCGCCGCGCCGACCATGCCGCCGAAGAGGGCGTGCGAGGAGGACGAGGGCAGGCCGAAGTACCAGGTGATGAGGTTCCACACGATGGCGCCGATGAGCGCCGCGAAGAGAATCCACATCCCCTTGTCGCCGTGCGGGGTCTCGATGATCCCCTCGCTCACGGTCTTGGCGACGCCGCTGCCCATGAAGGCGCCGGCGAGGTTCATGACCGCGGCCATGGCGAGCGCCGCGCGGGGCGTCAGCGCACGGGTGGAGACGGAGGTGGCGATGGCGTTCGCGGAGTCGTGAAAGCCGTTCGTGTACGTGAAGCCGAGCGCGACGCCGATGGTCACGATCAGAGCGAAGGTGTCCATGGAGGGGTCAGGACTCCTTGACCGCGATGGTCTCCACAGTGTTCGCCACGTGCTCGAAGGCGTCGGCGGCCTCTTCCAGCACATCCACGATCTGCTTGAGCTTCAGCACCTCGATGGCGTCGTACTTGCCGTTGAAGAGCTGGGCCAGGAGCTTGCGGTGGATCTGGTCGGCCTGGTTCTCCAGGCGGTTGACCTCGATCCAGTACTCGGTGAGGTTGTCCATGGTCCGCAGGTTCGGCATGGCCTCGGCGGTCAGCTCGGCGGCCCGCGCGAGGACCTCGATCTGCTGCTCGACGCCCTTGGGGAGTTCCTCGACCTGATAGAGGACGACCAGGTCGACGGCCTCCTCCATGAAGTCCATGATGTCGTCGAGGCACGACGCGAGGTTGTAGATGTCCTCGCGGTCGAACGGCGTGATGAACGAGGAGTTCAGCTGGTGGAAGATCGCATGCGTCGCGTCGTCTCCCGCGTGTTCCGCGGCCCGCATACGCTCTGCGATCTCGGCCCGGGCGGAAGAGTCCGCTCCGAGCAGTTCCATGAGGAGTTTCGAGCCCGTGACGATGTTGTCCGCGGATGCGGCGAACATGTCGTAGAAGCTCGTCTCCCTGGGGGTCAGACGAAAGCGCACGTGGGGTCCTCGGGGTGCTCTGGATGCGGTCAGGCTGATGCTAGGCGCATCATCCGGCCACGGCTAACCGGCCGCTCCCCAGTGTCGCCCATCAGGCACAGTGATCAGCACACCCCCCGAGAAATCGGCTAATATATACCCGCCAGGGGTATACGGATCAGCAGTAATGCCCCATGCCCCTTTCCAGGAGGAGGACGCGATGACGACCACCGACGCGGCAGCGGTGACACCGGAGACGGCCGAAGCGCCCTCCGAGCCCGCGGACCACGCGCACGGCGTGCACGGGTACCACAAACAGAAGGACGAACACCTCAAGCGCCTGCGCCGGATCGAGGGCCAGATCCGCGGCCTCCAGCGCATGGTCGAGGAGGACGTCTACTGCATCGACATACTCACCCAGGTATCGGCGAGCACGAAGGCCCTCCAGTCCTTCGCCCTCCAGCTCCTGGAAGAACACCTGAGGCACTGCGTGGCCGACGCGGCGGTCAAGGGCGGCACGGAAATCGACGCGAAGGTCGAGGAAGCGACAAAGGCAATCGCCAGGATGCTCCGTACCTGACGCTCCGCGGGCGGAGGGGGTGCGCGGCCGGGGGTCGGCCGCCGCGGCGGAGGGGATGTGCGGCCGGGGCGGAG
>RBWT01000052.1 GCA_004010275.1 Streptomyces huasconensis | reverse complement strand
GCTCATCGCCCCAGCCCTGCGTGGGCCGCTGCTGGAAGAGGCCGAGCGAATCCCGCCGGCCCAGGAAGGAGACCGTGTGAGCACCGGAGGCCTGCCGGGCACCGGTCGCTTCCCGCTGCGGCTGCGCCGCCGCCCCGTCCCCTGGGAGCGGCAGCGCCCCACCTGGCGGGAGGCGAGGCCCGCCGGTGATCGCGGCGGCGCTCAAGCGGGCCCAGGCCCGTCCGTCGGGCAACTGGTACGTGCTGGGTGGCAGTCGCGATGTCACGGCCGAACGCCCGCTCGGTCTGACGGTGGCCGGCACGGAGGTCGTCGCGTGGCGCGACGCGGCGGGGGCGTTGCGGGCCGGTCCCGGTGTCTGTCCTCATCTCGGGGCGCCTTTGCGGGACAGCCCGGTGCGGTGCGGCACCCTCGTCTGCCACTGGCACGGACTCGCCCTCGACGGCTCGGCGCGCGCGGGCTGGGAACCGTATCCGGCCCACGACGACGGGGTGCTTGCCTGGGTCCGGCTGGACGCGGTGGGCGGCGAGGAGCCCCTGGAGCGGCCCGTGGTGCCCGTGCGCCCGCGGCCCGCCGAGAGCGTGTCGCCGGTCTCCTCGGTGACCGGGCGGTGCGAGCCCGAGGACGTCGTCGCCAACCGCTGGACCCCTGGCACGGTGCCTGGTTCCATCCGTACTCGTTCGTGGATCTGCGGGTGGTGGAGCAGCCGGGCCCTGGGGACGCCGACGACCGTTTCACGGTGGACGTCTCCTTCAAGGTGGCCGGGCGGGTGGTGGTGCCGGTCCGGGCGGTCTTCACGGCCCCGGGGCCCCGCACCGTCGTCATGCGCAGCGCCGAGGGCGAGGGCGCGGGTTCCGTCGTGGAGACCCATGCCACGCCACTGGCGCCGGACGCGGCGGGGCGGCCGCGTACCGCCGTGACCGAGGCGGTGGTGGCCGCTTCCGGACGGCGGGGGTTCGCGGTCGCCGCGGTCGGCGGCGCCGGTGCTGCGGCCGCTGATGCGGGCGGCGGCCGGGCGGCTGTGGCGTGATGACATCGCGTACGCCGAGAGGCGCTGGGCGCTGCGGACCAGCGGGCGGTTCCCGGGCTGAACCCGCGCGGGGCACCGGCAGGTTCAGTCGCCGACCAGCCGGTTCAGCGAGCGCAGGGCCGCCGTCCTGCCCCTGACCGGCACGGTCCACAGCGTCTGCCCCCGCAGACCCCAGCGTTCGAGCAGGGCGTTCGCCGCGAGGAACCCCGTCGTCGCCGCCCGCTCCATCAACGCGACCGGGAGGTCACTGCGCACGATGACGCCCGCCACGGTGACGGCCGGGTCCGGCGTCCGTACCGTCGGCCTGTTCCGGTGGCCGCCGACGGGGAAGAGCGGGCAGTCGGCGTGCCACGCGTGACGAGCGTCGACGATCCGGGCGTCGCGGGTCTCCGGGTAGAGCCGGTGCAGTTGGGCCAGCAGGCCTCGCTGCTCCGCCGCCCGGTCCGCGGCCGGGTCGACGGCGTACGCGTGCAGTTCGACGAGCCGAGCCGCCGGTGCGGGCCGACCAGCGGGCCGCCTCGCCCTCCCAGCGCTCCAGGACGCTGACATTGTCCAGGGCGCCGTACCCGCTGGTTCCCAGGAAGCCGGGCCGGTCGGGGGCCACACGGCGGTCGAGCCAGAGCCGGGAGACGAGGAAGGGCGGCGCGGTGCCGAGGCCCATGATCCGCGCCCGCCACGCGGCGTCGTCGACGAACCGCGGCGACTGCCCCACGACGTGCCGGAGGCCGTTGACGTCCAGGCGAGGACGACCGCGTCGATCGCTCTCGGCCGTCCCCGGTGACGACGTGGAAGCCGCCTCGCCGCGCGGGCTCCACGTGCTCGACGGCCCGGCCGGTACGGAGGCCGGCCCCGTGCCCGGTGAGATAGCGGGCGAGCGGCTCCCACAGCGCGGCGGGGAACGGTTCTCGCCGGCACGTCGGACAGCAGGCCCTCACTCGACCCGAGGAAGTAGATGTGGAACATCAGGGCGAGTTCGGCCGCGGAGAGGTGGCGCGGGTCGGCGAAGAAGCTGCGGGAGAACACCTCGAACGCCAAGTGGTGGGCCGCCCGGGGAAAGCGGATGCGCTCCAGGAACTCCCAGGCGCTGAGGTGGTCGAGCCGCCGGTAGATGTCGGGCACGCGTACGTCCAGCAGGGGCAGCGCGGCGCGGGCGTTCATGCGCGTCAGGTCGCGCCCACGCCGAACGTGGGGCTGAGGGCGGCGAACCCGAGGGCGCTCCACGGTGGGGTGCGCGGCACCCGCGCGAAGCCGTCCTGGAGGCCGCCGCTGTGCCGCAGCGGGTAGTCGGGCAGGCCGCGCAGCGTGCGCAGGGCGGGGTCGGTGCGGCGCAGGAGGCCGCGCAGGTTGTAGTACTGGCGGAAGAAGGCGTGGAAGCCGCGGCTCATGGTGATGGTGGAGCCGTCGGCGAGTTCCTCGGGCCAGCCCCTGAGCCGGCCTCCGAGTTGGTGTTCCCGCTCGTACACCGTCACGTGGACGCCGCGCTCCGCCAGCGCGGTCGCGGCGGCGAGACCCGCGATGCCACCGCCGATGACGGCGACGCGGGGCGCGGTGCCGCTGACGCGCGGCGCGCCTTGCGGGCCGTGGACGACGTGGGCGCGCCGGTCCCGCCCGTGGCGGCTGGCAGGGGCGCTCGCGTGTCCGTTCATCGCCCGGTGTCCGGGGCCGAGGCGGTCACGGTGTGCGCGATGCCGGTCTGCCAGCCGGGCATCGGCAGGACGCGCACGTCGCGGAAGCCCGCGCGCCGGACCCGCGCGGCGAAGGCGGCCGCCGTGTCGAAGTCGACGACGCTGCGGAACAGGTGCCGGTAGAGGCGACGGTCGCCGGTCAGTGTGCCGGCGGGCAGCACCACGCCGTTGCAGACGGCGGTCCACACGGCGCGGTCGCGTGTCCGGCCGCTGAGCGTGTACTCGTGTACGCCCAACCGGCCGCGTGGGGCGAGGAGTTCCCGCGCGGCGGCCAGGACGGCGTCCGGGTCGGCGAGGTTGCGGAAGAGGTACGCCGCGAAGACCGCGTCGAAGGGTCCCTCCACCCCGGCCCGGTCCAGGCTCTCGGCGGCCGCGTGGACGAAGCGCACTCCGGGGGGCCACCGCTTGGCTTCGGCCCGGTCGAGCATGCCGCGCGAGGCGTCCACGGCGACGATCTCGGCCAGGGGTGCCGCGCGCAGGAGGGCGGCGGTGGACGCCCCCGTGCCGCAGCCGAGGTCGAGGACGCGCAGCCGGCGCCGCCGTCCGGGAGTCCCAGGCGCCGGGCGGAGCGCCGGAGGTGGGCGTGGTAGCCGGGGTTGGCGGCCACCAGGCGGTCGTAGGTGCGAGCTGCGTGGTTGAAGGCGGCGGAGAGGGTTTCGTCGCGCAGCAGCGTCATCTCGGCGTCTCTTTCCGTTCGTCGCCGGTCGCGGCGCCCGGCGGTGCGGTGGTGGTGTGCCTCGGCAGCCGGGCGGCTCGGGGCAGCAGGGGCAGTTCCGCGACGGTGCGGAGCATGGGGCGGACGGGGGTGCGCAGGCCGACCCTGAAGTCCTCGTGCCAGCGGGTGCGCCTCGAGGAACCGCAGCAGCCGTTCCATCGGGACCGTGCGGAAGAGGCCGGTGAAGAACGCCGCTCCGTCCACGCGCCCGGCGTCCAGGGCGCGGAGCATGACGGCGTCCATCGCCAGGGCGCGGCGCGCGTGGGCCGGCGGAGGCACGGGTGTTCGGCCCCGGTGGTACGCGCTCGCGATGGCGCGCGCCTGCCGCTGCACCGTCGCGAAGGTGTAGCCGGTCGAGGGCCGGGTCGCCCCGCCGGCGGTTCCGATGCGGAAGACCGAGCGGCCGGCCCGGCGGGGGAAGCGCGCGTCGGTCATGGGGATGACGCCCTGCTCGACGCGGACCACCTCGAAGCGGCCGGCGCCGAGCCGGTGCGTCACGTGGGCGCGCAGCGCCGCGTCGTACGTGTGCTCGTCGAGGGTGGCGCGGGAGAACTCCGTGTACTCGACGAGGGCGTCGTACGGGGTCGTGGGCAGTACGTACGCGAAGGAGAGACCGTGTACGGGCTGGGGGGTGCGGAAGTCCATCAGGTCCGCGAGGCGCGGTTCGAAGACGGGGCGGTCCGTGTGGAGGAACCAGCCGCGGAAGTGCTGGAGGAGGGTGGTCCGGGCGGGGGGCAGCGTGCGGAGCGGGCGTGAATCGAACACCCATCTGGCGCGCAGTGTCAACGAGTTGCCCTGAGCGGTGACGCCGCGCACCTCGGCCCCGCCGGGCAGGTCGCGTACGTCGATGACCTCGGCCTCCAGGCGCCGCACACGCGGCTCGCGGTCCAGGCGCGCCGTGACCAGGTCCCCGAAGGAGCCGGAGCGGAGCATCTTGTAGCGCAGCGGGGCCGGGGAGCCGACCACGGCTGTCCCGTCGGGGGCGCGCACGCGCAGGGTGTCCCAGGCACCGGACAGCGCCGCGTCGAACTCGCCGTCGCGCTCCTCCCAGAAGCACCAGGTCCGCTCCGGTGGCCGGGCGGGGCCCGGTGGGGCGTCGATGAGGGCGATCGAGGGGCAGGTACGTCCGGGAGGGGCGGCGCAGAGCCGGTGGGCCAGGGACAGCCCGGCCGCTCCGGCGCCCACGATGGCGATCTCCGCGTCGTGCATGCCACCCCTCGTCGGTCGTCTCGTGCGGTCAGCATTCCTCACGGACGGGGCCGTGGCGCGCAGGGACATGGGGTCGGCTCCTGGGCTTGCGGCCCCAGGTCCGGCGCGGCGGCGTCAGTTGGTGTGGGCGATCTGGATCAGGTTGCCGCAGGTGTCGTCGAGCACCGCGGTGGTGACCGTCCCCATGTCGACCGGCTCCTGCGTGAACCGCACGCCGAGGCCGCGCAGGCGGGTGAACTCCGCGTGCACGTCGTCCACGGCGAAGGAGGTGACCGGGATGCCGTCCTTGACCAGCGCCTCCTTGTACGGCTTGACGGCGGGGTGCTCGTCCGGCTCCAGCACCAGTTCCGTGCCGTCGGGGTCGTCCGGCGAGACCACGGTCAGCCACCGGTGCTCGCCGAGGGGGATCTCGTGCTTCTTGTGGAAACCCAGCACGTCCGTGTAGAAGCGCAGGGCCTTGTCCTGATCGTCGACGCAGACGCTCGACAGGTGGATTTTCATTCTCCGGGCTCCCGTACATCGGGGTTGAGCCATCGGGTGACGATGCGCTCAAGCGGTTCGGTGGTCAGGTCGTGGAATTTGCAGCGGCCCTCGCGACGGGTCCGTATCAGACCCGCGGACTCCAGCACGGCGAGGTGCTGGCTGATCGCCTGACGGGACGATCCCAGGCCGTGCCTGGTCGCGAGCCGCGCGCAGATCTCGAACAGGCTCTGGCCGTTCCGCTCCGTCAGTTCGTCCAGGATCTTTCGGCGGGTGGGGTCGGCCAGGGCCTTGAAGACATCGTCCGGCATGGCTCCACTATAGGCAAGCAGCGACTTGCCTATCAAGCTGTCGCGAAAGGGGCTTGCCTGCCTTTGCCGGGAGCCGGCCCGTGCGCCGTCCCGGTTCGGACCAGCCCGTTTGAGCATGCGAGAGGTCGCAAGCCTACGCAGAACGCCACACTCTGCCGACGCCCGACCTCCGCACCCCTTCCTCGCGCCCCCCACACGCACCGCCCGACGGCCGATGCCGGGCGCCCGGGTCGGCGACAGAGCCTGACCCACCCTGACGAAGCGGGCGATTGACGGCGAACTCCCGCCAGCTGGCTGCGAAATGACCGCCAGACACTCCCCGATCCGGCAAGGCGCCGGAATTCCGGTGCCGGCCTCTTGCGCCGCCGACAACTCCTCTGCCACATTCACCCAAGCCAGCGATGGCATGCACGCGTCACGAGCAACCCCGCCTCCAGCGCGTGCATTTCGACTGCATAGCTATGCAGTTTCGTCCTCATCACAGGACGTCTCATCCCCACACAATGGAGACGAACGTGCGAATATCCAGACTCGTCCCCGCGCTCGCGGCCACCGCACTCGCCGTACTGGGGCTGGCCCCCACGCAGCGCCCAGAGCGCGGCCGGCGCCCGTGCCGACGCCCCCGCCGTGGCGTCCACCAACGGTCCCCAGCCGATCATCGGCGGCGGCTACGCCGGCAACGCGCCCTGGGCGGCCCGGCTCTTCTCCAACGGCCGCCAGACGTGCAGCGCCTCGATCATCGCCCCCACGTGGATTCTCACCGCGAAGCACTGCGTCAGCGGCGGCGGCCTCTCCTTCCGCATCGGCAGCCTCGACCAGACGTCCGGCGGCACGCTGGCCAACGGCGTCAACGTCTACAACCACTCCGGTTCGGACCTCTCCCTGGTCAAGCTCGACCGTTCCGTGGCAGGCACCTACGCCCGTCTCGGCAACCCGGGCTCCGTGTCGGTGAACCAGACCGTGCAGGTGTACGGCTGGGGTGCGACCTCCCAGTGCGGCTCGGAGATCAACTGCCAGTCCCGGCTCCTGAAGGTCGCCAACGTCGTCGTGACCGGCGGCTGCCGTGACGCCTACCAGGGCCAGGCCATCTGTGCCCGGCGCGGCGACGGCATCACCGCGGGCGGCGACTCCGGCGGCCCGATGATGGCCAACGGCGTGCAGGTCGGCGTCGCCTCCACCAGCGACCGCCAGACCACGACCGCGTACACGAACGTGACGGCGTACCGCTCCTGGATTCAGAGCGTCGCGGGCGTCTGACAGGTCGTCCGTTCCGAGGCTGCCGCCTCCGCACCGCCCCACCCTTCCTCGCCTCCGCGCCCTCATCCGCGCGGGGGCGACGTCGCGTTCCCGGCACCTCCGGTGGCCCCTGTCGCCGCAATCCCCGGATCGGGTGGTGCACCCCTTGCGGGTGAATCGAACGCAAGATCACGACCTGTCACCCCGGCATTCCAAGGCTCTCTGCGGAGATCGAACTTTCATCCGAGAATTCGTCCCCGCGCCACCGTTACGGACGGCCCTCAGGCCCAGTTTTCCGAGCACCTGTCCGTACCGAGACCGCCGGGGAGCTCCTTTGGAACCACACCGCACAATCATCGGCGTACACATGTTGTTCGAACCGGCCCGGCCGGCGCGCGGCTCACATGGCGGCGGAGGTGAGCGCGTGACCACGGTACCGCCCCCTCCCCCGCCGCCTCCCGCGGAGATCACGTACTCCGGGGAGTACAGCGTCAACCCGCTGGGCGAGGCCTCGTTCGCCGATCTCTGCCGGCGGCTGCCCGCCGTGCTGCGGCGGATCGCACGCATGGCGTGGGCCGTCGACCGCACGGCGTGCTGCTGCTCCTGGCCTGCCAGGCGGTCACCGGTGTGGCCGCCGCCGTCCTGCTGACGGGGACCGCCAAGGCCATGCAGGGACTTCTCGGCGCGGGTGCCGTGCCCGAGCGTCTGCGGGAAGCGCTGCCCGCCCTGCTCGTCGTCGCGACGGCGGCCGGGCTGGGGCGCGTGTCCGCCGCCGTCGCTCCTACGCGAAGCGGCGCCTCACGCCGCAGGTCATCACCCGGGCCGACAACGGGCTCGTCGAGGCCGTCTGCCGGGTCGAGGCCGCCGCCCACGCCGCGGAGGGCTTCGCCGACAGGCAGGAGGCCGCCGAGATGGGCGTGACGCGCACCCACGTGATGATCACCGACTCGCAGCGGTTCATGTCCGCGCTGGTCAAGATGGTCACCGCGTGCGGGGTGCTGTCCTTCCTCCATCCGCTCATGCTGCCGCTGCTGATTCTCGCGGTCCTTCCCGCCGGCGCCGGTGCAGTGATGACGGCCCGGGTCGACTACCAGATCCACTACGCCAACGTCAGCGACCGCAACGTGCGGCACATGACGCGCTGGTGGGCCACCACACCCAAGTTCGCCGACGAGGTCCGCGCCAACGGCATGACCTCCTACCTGCTGTTCTGGTACCGCTCCTTGTCGGAACGGATCGACCGGCGCACGCTGGCCGCCGCGCCCCGCACCCTGCGCATCGCCCTGGCCGCAGCGCTCCTGGGCGGTGTCTTCCTCTCCGGGACGTGGGCGGGCCTCGCGTGGCTCGCGGTGACCGGCCGCGTGCCGCTGGCGGTCGCCGCCACCGCCATCGTCGCCGTACAGACCGCCCTCGCCGCGCTCTCCCAGGTCGTCATCAACGGAGCGGCGGTCTTCCACACCAGCCTCTACCTCACCGACATGGAGACGTTCCTGAACGACGCCGCCGCTCGCGCACCCCGGCGCGGACGGCACGAGATCACCGCGCCGGTCGAGGAGATCCGGCTCGACCAGGTCACCTACCGGTACCCCGGCAAGGAGCGGCCCGCGGTCGAGGGCGTCTCCCTGACCCTGCGGCGCGGGGAGGTGATCGCCGTCGTAGGGGAGAACGGTTCCGGGAAGTCCACCCTCACCCGGCTGATCACCGGCATCTACCTCGCGGACAAGGGACGTGTCCTGTGGAACGGCCACGACCTCGCCTCGGTCGACCCGGACTCCGTGTGGAGCTGCACCGGGCTCGTCCCGCAGATCTTCGCCCAGTGGCCGCTGCGCGTCCGGGAGAACGTCACGCTCGGGCAGCCCCGTACCCATGACGACGTCCCGGTCTGGGAGGCCGTCGACGCCGTCGGCATGCGCGAGGCGGTGGAGGAACTGCCGCGTGGCCTGGACACCTTGCTCGCCCGTGAGGTCTTCGGCGGCGCCGAGCTGTCCGGCGGGCAGTGGCAGCGGCTGGCCTGCTCTCGGGCGCTGTACCGGCGGCCGCCGCTGCTGATCCTGGACGAGCCCACGTCGCAGATGGACGCCCGGGGCGAGCGGGACATCTTCAGCCGGATCAAGGGCATCGCCGCGGACCGCATCACGATCGTGGTCACCCACCAGCTGGAGAACACCAGGGTGGCGGACCGGATCATCGTCATGGAGAACGGCCGCATCACCGAGCAGGGCCACTACGACGAACTGTCGCACGGCGGGGGCCTCTTCGCGGAACTGCTCGCCCTGTCCAAGGACAGGTAGCAGCCCTTGGCCCGGTCACCGCCGGATCACCGCCCGCGCGCTGCTGGGCCCGGCGTCGGCGCTTCGTATACTCGTACGAGATCACGACGTACGGGACCGGATGAACGGGACAATGGGACAGTGAAGCTTGCCGAGGCGTTGGCGGAACGGGCCGACGCGACACGCCGCGTGGAGCAGTTGCGCGCGCGCATCGTCAGCAGCGCGCGTCACCAGGAGGGCGAGACGCCCGCCGAGGACGCGGCGCAGTTGCTGGCAGAGGCTTCCGAGGTGCTCGGCTCGCTGGAGGATCTCATCCGGCGGATCAACCGGACCAACGCCGCGACCGACCTGGGCGAGCATGGCACCCTCACCGACGCGCTCGGCTCGGGCGGGTCCTGCGGCTGCGGCACTCGGTGGTCACCTCGCGGCCGACGCGGCCGCCGGTACGGGCGAGCGGGGGTATGGCCGGCAGCTCCGTTCCGAGCTGATGATGCTCGCCGCGCTGCCGGTCGCGGAGCTTCGCGGGCAGGCGGACGCGCTCGCGCGGGACATCCGGGAGATCGACGTACGCATCCAGCGCGCCAACTGGGAGGTCGACCTGCTGGACTGAGAGGTGCAGCAGGTTTTGACGATGTGGAGCAGGTAGCCGTCGTGGAGGCGTGCACAACCGAGAGCCGGCGGTTTCCGGCTCACTCCTGGCGCGTGAGGAGCAACGCGGGGGTTCGATTCCCCATCAACAGCGCAGCTCAGCACAGCGCACAGGTGACAGTGCACAGCGCACGGCACATCACCACGTGCAGATCCACGACGGCGAGGGCGGGCTCGGGGTTTCCACATCGCTCGGCGTCTGAGGCGTCTGAGGCGTCTGAGGCGTCAGTCGGAGACGGCGCTCGGACGCGTCGACCGCTGCGCATTTTTCCTGTTCAGAGCCTCCGCGGAGCATCGGCCGGTGCCGGGCCGTCGGACGCATGTCCGCCGCGCGGTTCCGGGAGATGGCGCGTCACGAACGGCGTGTTGAGGGTGAACTCCCGGAACTTCAGGGCGGCTTCGGACAGATACGTGTCGCGGTTCCACACGAGGGTGAGGACGCGGTGGCAGTCCGGCGCGTCGACGTGCACCCAGGCGACGGGGACGCGCGTCTCCGTGCCTGCCTGACGGGACACCGCCGGGATGAGCCCGATGCCGAGGCCCGCGCTGATCATGTCCTGACTGGCGGCCGGTTCGTCGCTCTCGCAGGACAGCAGCGGCGTGAGCCCCTCAGCCGCGAACAGCCGGTCAAGCAGAGCGCGTTGCCAGTGGCCGACACGTGTGGAGACGAAGGGCTCGTCGGCGAGTTCCGGGATGGTCACGCGCTCCCGCCCGTCCAGCCAGTGTCCGTAAGGGACGGCGAGCAGCACTTCCTCGCGCTTCAGCTCGACCGACTCGAAGTTCGTTCCGGTCAGCGGCTGCGACGCCACGCAGAAGTCGACCTCCCTGGCCCGCAGCCGGCGGTCCATCTCCTCCGCGTTCGACTGGTAGAGCCGTACGTCGGCACGCGGGTGGGCGGCGCGGAAGCGGCCGAGGAGCGGGGTGACCGTCAGCAGGGTCTCGGAGGCGACGCTGACCCTGCCGAGGCCCGTGTCCCGGGCCTCGCGGACGGCTCTGCGCCCGTCGTCCAGTTCGCTCAGGGCACGGTCGACATGGCGCAGGAAGATCACGCCGTACTGGTTGAGCCGGACGCGCCGGCCCTGGCGGTCGAAGAGCGTCGCGCCGAGGTCGGCCTCCAGGCGCGCGATGGCGCGGCTGAGTGAGGGCTGGGCGATCCGCAGCTCCTCGGCGGCGCGGCTGATGTGTTCGTAGCGGGCGACGGTCTGGAAGTAGTGCAACTGCAGAAGATCCACGGTCCACCTTCACTCACTCATGCCTTCTGGGTCATCTGTACATGACTAAACCGGTCTTGGAACGCATGAGCAATGTTCTCTAGCGTCGTCTTCGTCGTCCTCTTCGTCTTCAGGACCCGTTTTCGTCTTCAGGACCCGTTCTCAGAGAATCCCAGAAAGGCCGTCTCATGAGCGCTGCGGATCTGGCCCGACTCCAGTTCGCGGCCACGACCGGCATCCACTGGCTGTTCGTGATCCTCACCATGGGCCTCGTCCCCCTCGTGGCGATCACCCACACCCGGGCCGTGTTCACCCGCGATCCCGTCAAGAGAGCCCTCCGGGAGCGCACCACCCGCTTCTGGGGGCAGCTCTACGTCATCAACTACGCGGTCGGCATCGTCACCGGCCTCGTCATGGAGTTCCAGTTCGGGCTGAGCTGGAGCGGTCTGAGCAAGTTCGCGGGCAACGTCTTCGGCGCCCCGCTGGCGTTGGAGACCCTCATCGCCTTCTTCGCCGAGTCCACCTTCCTCGGCATGTGGATCTTCGGCTGGGGCCGGCTGCGCGGAGGCGTGCACGTCACGCTCATCTGGCTGGTCACCGCGACCGCGTACGCCTCGGGGTACTGGATTCTGATCGCCAACGGCTTCATGCAGCACCCGGTGGGGTACGAAGTGCGGGACGGCGCCGCCTACTTGACCGACTTCGGGGCGCTGCTCACGAACTCCAGCGCCCTGGTCGCCCTGCTCCACCTGACGCTGGGCGCCCTGACCACGGGCGGGGTCTTCGTCGCCGGTGTGAGTGCCTACCACTTCCTGCGGCACACCAAGGAGACCGCGCTCTTCCGCTCCTCCCTGAAGCTGGGTCTCTGGGTGTCGGCGGTCGCCTCCTTCTTCGTCGTGGTCGTCGGCGAGATGCAGCGGCCCGTCATCGAGCGCACCCAGCCCATGAAGCACGCGGTGCTGGAGAACAGCGGCGTCGCCGAGGTGCAGGCGCAGCTCGTCAAGGAGCACGGGCCGGGCGACTACGTGCCCTGGCAGGACACCGTGCGGATCTCGATGGACGTCATGACCCTCATCGGCAACACGGTGTCCACCATCACCCTCATCGCCCTCGTCCTCCTATGGAAGGACCGCTTGATGCGGCTGCGGTGGGCCTCCTGGGTGCTGGTGGTGATGATCCCGTTCCCCTTCATCGCCTCCGTGGGCGGCTGGGTCGTCCGCGAGCTCGGGCGTCAACCCTGGATCGTCTACGGCGAGTTGACGGTCGAGGACGCCCTCTCCCACGTCGGCAGGGCCTCGCTGCTCGTGTCCTGCGTCTTGTTCATCGCCGTCTTCCTCGCCTTGGCGGTGACGAACTGGACCCTCATCACGCGCTTCGCCCTCCGCGGCCCCGACGCCACGCAGCTCGGCGCCACCGAACCGCTCCCGGACGACGCGCCCGAGGGGCCGACGGCAGCGCCGACGAGAAGCGGCCACTGCCCGCCTTCTGAGCCGGGCGCGGGCTCACGTCCCGAACCGGACGCAACCCACGCTCCGAGGCACCACCCACCGAAGCGAAGCCCCCTTTCCTCCCTGCTGTCCCCACCCCGACGGAAACCGACGGAAGTTGAGCGAGATGAATCTGGAGACCACCTGGCTGTGCCTCCTCGGCCTGCTGCTCGCCGGGTACTTCGTGCTCGGCGGCTACGACTACGGCGCACAGATGCTGCACCCCTTCCTCGGCCGCGACGGTCACGAGGAGAAGCGCCCCCGTCCGAACACCGCCCTCGACGCCATCGCGCCGTTCTTCCTCGGCAACGAGGTCTGGCTGGTCGCCTTCACCGGCGTCCTCTTCGGCGCCTTCCCGCACCTGGAGGGCACCCTCCTGTCCGGCCTGTATCCGCTGATCGTGGCGATCCTCGTCGGCCTGGTCCTCGGCAACGCCGCGATCCAGCTGCGCGGCCGCGCCCGCAGCTCCGCCGGGCGCCGGCGGTGGGACGCCCTGATCGTGTTCGGCGGCGCGCTGCCCGCCGTGTGCTGGGGGCTCGTCCTCGGGCTGCTGCTCCACGGCGTGCCCCGCCGCGCCGACGGCAGCTTCCACATCGGGCCCGGCGACGTGCTCACGCCTTTCGTGCTGGGCTGCGGCCTGACCACCGCGCTGCTCTTCGCGGCGCACGGAGCGGCCTTCGTCGCCCTGCGCTCCCATCCCGAAGCGGCCCGTAGGGCACGGCAGTCGGGGGCGCGCCTGCTGCGGGCGGCCGGAGCCGTCGCCTGCCTCCCGCTGCTGCTCACGCTCTTCGGTGCGGGTGCCTCGATGAACAACCGCGTGACCTCGGCGGTGCTCGTAGCCCTGTTCGCGGCGGCACTGGCCTGCGCCTGGTGGGCCCTGGCCCACGGGCACCACGTCCGAGCGTTCGCTGCCACCTCCTGCGCGGCGGTGCTGCCGGTGCTGCTCGTGGGAGCCGGGCACTACCCGTACGTCCTGGTCGCCTCCTCCGGCAGCAGCATGACGATCAGTCAGGCAGCAACTGACGGCGTCACGTTGAAGATCCTCACCGCGTTCGGTGTCGTGCTGATCCCGGTGATCCTCGCCTACCAGGCGTGGAGCTGGTGGGTGTTCCGGGGACGTACGGGCCGCCGCCACCCCAGCTACTTCTGACGCCGGACGAGTGACGAGTACGCCCTGACGATCCGCGCATGACCACCCCATGCCACCCGACCGACGAGAGGCACCGAGATGAAACCGGCCGAACGCCGCCTGTTGCGCGAACTGCCCGCGCTGCGGCGCCACATGACGTGGTCCGCGACACTGGCGCTGCTCGGCGCCGGGCTCGTCGTCGCCCAGGCGTCGCTGCTCGCCGGGCTGCTCTCGGACGGGTTCGCGGGGCAGCGGATACGGACCGCGCCGCTCACCGCGCTGGGCTGCGTGATGGCGCTGCGCGCACTGCTGACGTGGGCGCGCGGCACGCTCGCCCAGCGCGACCGCGGCCGACGCCAAGCGGGCTCTGCGGGAGCGGATCACCGGACGGTTGCGGCACACCGGGCCGCTGCGGCTGGCGGCCCGCCGCCACGGCGAGACGGCCACGCTGCTCACCCGCGGCCTCGACGCCCTGGACCCGTACGTCGTCGGCTACCTGCCCACGATGACGGCCACCGCGGTGGTGCCGGTGACGGTCGTCGCCTGGCTGGCGTGGACCGACTGGACGTCGGCGCTGATCGTCGGCGTGACGCTGCCGCTGATCCCGGTGTTCGGTGCGCTGGTCGGCCTGCACACCGCCCGGCGCACCGCACGGCAGTGGTCACTGCTGGCGCGCCTCGGCGGCCACTTCCTGGACGTGGTCACCGGACTGCCGACGCTGCGCGCCTTCGGCCGCGAGGGGCATCAGACCCGGGTGGTGGGCGAGATGGCGGACGCACACCGGCGGGCCACGATGCGGACGTTGCGTGTCGCGTTTCTCTCCTCCTTCGTCCTGGAGACGGTCGCCACGCTCTCCGTGGCGCTGGTCGCCGTACCGGTCGGACTGCGGCTGCTGGGCGGCGGGCTGGACCTGCGGACGGCTCTGACCGTGCTGTTCCTCGCCCCGGAGGCGTACCTTCCGCTGCGTGCGGCGGGCGCCGCCTTCCATGACAGCGCCGAGGGCATCGCGGTGGCCGAGCGCGTCTTCGCGCTCCTCGACGACAAGGACGAGGACGCATCCGCTGCGGGCGTGGTCGCCCCCCGTCCCCGCCCCCGCGCCCGCGGCCCGCACCGCTCACCTGCGCCTCGACGCGGTCACCGTCCAGTACCCCGGCAGGACCGCGCCCGCCCTGCGGCGGGCTGCCTCGACGTACGCCCGGGCGAGCATGTGGCGCTGGTCGGCCAGAGCGGGGCCGGCAAATCCACGCTGCTGGCACTGCTCCTCGGCTTCGTCGCCCCCGCTTCGGGCCGCGTCGAGGCCGGTGGCACCGACCTCGCGGACCTCGACCTCGACGCGTGGCGTACGCAGGTGGCGTGGGTTCCGCAGCGCCCTCACCTGTTCGCGGCGTCCGTCGCCGACAACATCCGGCTCGGGCGCCCCGACGCGAGCGACGCCGAGGTGCGGGAGGCGGCGCGGGCGGCCGCGGCCGACGTCTTCGTCGAGCGGCTCCCGCAGGCGTACGAGACGGTGCTCGGCGAGCACGGCGCGGGGCTCTCGGCCGGGCAGCGCCAACGCGTCGCCCTGGCCCGCGCCTTCCTCAAGGACGGCGCCCCTCCTGCTCCTCGACGAACCGACCGCCCACCTCGACCCCGAGAGCGAGGCCGCCGTCACGCGCGCCACGGTCGCGCTCATGCGCGGCCGGACCTCGCTCGTGGTCGCACACCGCACGAGCCTGCTGCCGTACGCCGACCGGATCGTGACGGTACGAGCGGGCAGCCTGGCGCCGACGCGAGGGCTGGTGGCATCGTGACGGGGCGAGGCGGGCGGGCGCGTGGCGCTGTACGCCGCCCGGGGCCCACATCCGCCGGGCCGGCCGGTGTCCCCGCGCGCCACTCCGGTCCCACCCTCCGGCTCCTGCGACACCTCCTGCCGTACTGGCGTCGGCTGCTGCCCGCCGTGCTCGCCTCGGTCGGCAGCGAACTCGCCGCCGCCGCGCTGATGGCGACCGCCGCCTGGCTGATCACCCGTGCCGCGCAGCAACCGCCGCTCGCCTCCGTGGCTTTGGCGATCGTCGCCGTACGCGCGCTGGCCCTGGGGCGGGGAGCCCTGCGCTACGCCGACCGGCTCCTCGGGCACGACGGCGTGCTGCGGGCCGTCGCGGGCTTCCGCACCCGGGTGTACGAAGCCCTGGTGCCGCTCGCCCCCGCGGGCACCCCCGCCTTCCGCAGCGGCGACCTGCTGACCCGGCTGGTCGACGACGTGGGCGCCGCGCAGGACCTGCTGCTGCGGGTGGTGTTCCCGGGGGTGGCCGCCTGCGCGGTGGCCGTCGCCGCCACCGGGACGGCCGCGGCGCTCCTGCCCCAGGCGGGCCTCCTGCTCGGGCTGCTCCAGGCCGTGGCGGGGCTCTGTGTACCCGCCCTGGTGCTGGCGCTGTCCCGCCGCACGGGCCGCGCGCAGACGGCCGCCCGGGGCGAACTGGCCGCTCTGGCACTGGACTTGACGCAAGGCGCGGCGGACCTCGCCGCGTACGGCGCCCGGGACCGCGGCGCCGAGCGGGTGCGGCGCGGCGCCGCCCGGATCGCCGCCCTGGAACGCCGGGCGGCCCTCACCACCTCGCTCGCCTCGGCGCGGTGACGCTGCTGCAAGGCGGGGCGACGGTCGGGGTGGCCTGGCTGGCGCTGCGCGCGCACGCGGCCGGCGAGCTGGCCGCCGTACATCTGACCGTGCTCGCGGTACTGGCGCTGGTCTCCTTCGAAGCTCTGGGGCCGTTGCCCGCCGCCGCCCGGCGGCTCGCGGAGGTGCGGGCCTCGGCGCGCAGGCTGGCCGACCTGTTCGACACGCCTCCCCCGGTCGCCGAGCCGCCCTCCGCCGCCCCGCTCCCCTTCGACGAGCCGCTGGGCGTCGACATCACCGATCTGCGGGTGCGCCACCGCGCCGACGGCCCCCCGGCCCTGGACGGCGTGAGCCTGCGGCTGCCGCCCGGCCACCGCGTCGTGCTCCTCGGCGCCAGCGGCTCCGGCAAGTCGACGCTGATCGCGGCGAGATGCGGTTCGTCCCGTACGAGCGCGGGAGCATCCGCGTCGGCGGGCGGGAACTGCGTGACCTCGCGGGCGCCGACGCCCGGCGCGCGATCACCGGCATGACCCAGGACGCGCACGTCTTCCACGCCACGATCCGCGCCAACCTCCTCCTGGCCCGCCCCGGCGCCACGGACGCCGACCTGCGGGAGGCGGCCCGCAGGGCGCGGCTCCTGGAGTGGATCGAGTCGCTGCCCGACCGGTGGGACACCCTGCTCGGCGGGGACGGCGCCGCGATGTCGGGCGCCAGCGCAGCCGTCTGCTGCTGGCCCGCGCGCTGCTCGCCGACTCCGCCCGTCCTCGTCCTGGACGAGCCCACCGAGGGTCTTGACCCGGAGACGGCCGCCGCCGTGCTCGCCGACATCCTCGACGCCACGCGTGGCCGCACCACGCTCCTGGTCACCCACGAGCGGTCGGGGCTCGCCGCCGCGGACCGGATCGTGGACCTGGACGCGTGCGCGACCACAGGGAGCCGTTTTGACAGTGATCCGGCAATGATCGGGCAGTAATCCAGCGGTAATCCGAAGGATGTACCGGAATGTCGTCCGGCGTGGCGAGGTGCCGCCCGGGGCGGCGGCCCAGCATGGAAGGAGATCCCGGACAAAGGCGGTGGCACCATGCTGCACGACGTATCCGACGGACTTCGGCCCCTCCTCGGCGAGCTGGCCCGCATCGCCGCGCTGCCCCTGGAACGCGGCGAGACCCTGCCCGCCCGTGCCTACACCGACGAGGACTTCCACCGGCTCGAACACGATCGCGTCTTCCGCGGCGACTGGCTGTGCGTCGGCCACGTCTCCCAGGTCGCCCGGCCCGGCGACTATCTCCGTACCGAGGCGGCCGGTGAGCCGCTGGTGGTCACCCGGGACGAGGAGGGCGGCCTGCACGCGCTCTCACGGGTGTGCAGGCACCGCTTCATGGACATCCTGCCGCCGGAGACCACCCCGGAGCAGGGGTCCTTGCAGCGCCTCATGTGCCCGTACCACACCTGGACGTACCGGCTGAACGGCGAGTACGCGGGGCAGTTGGCCGGCGCGCCGATGATGAACAAGGTCGACTTCGACCGCGCGGCGTGCGGCTGCCCCGGTACCGCCTGGAGGAGTGGAACGGGCTCCTCATGGTCTGCGCCGACCCCGGCGTGCCGCCGCTCGCCCCGCAGCTGGCGGAGCCGGCCGACCGGCTCGCACCGTACGGCCTCGCGGACCTCGTCGTCGCGTACACGGACCGGTGGGACGGCGTGCCCGCGAACTGGAAGGTCGGCTTCGAGAACGGCTCGGAGAACTACCACCACATGGGGACGCACGCCTCCACGCTCGACATCCTCGTCCCCGGCAAGGACACCGTCGTCGACGAGAGCGCGGGGCGCTGGTTCAGCATGTACACCCCGTTCGCGCTCGACGGGGCGGACCCTGCGGCGGGCGGGGACGCGGCGGACGTGCCGAGGGTCGGCACCCTGATCCCCGGCCTCGGTGAGCGGGAGCTGTCCGGCATGACGGTCGCCGGCTTCTTCCCCAACCTGGTGATGGCCCTGCTGCCCGACAGCGTCACCTTCGTGCGCTGGGTGCCCACGGGTCCGGTCACGCACGACGCGCTCGTGACGGTGCTGGTCCCGCCGCAGGCCGAGCGGGACCCCGGCTTCGGCGCGTACGTCGAGGCGTCGCGGCGGCAGTTCGAGGTGATCCAGAACGAGGACCTGGTCGCCGTGCGGGGCGTGCAGCGGGGCCTGGCCACCGACCCGGCGCCGTCGGGCGGGCGCTTCTCGCATCTGGAGCGGCCTCTGTGGCAGTTCCAGCGCTATCTGGCGGACCGCCTCTCGGCCACGGCTCCGGCTCCGGAGCAGCTCTGACGAGCCGGCCCGCGCCCACTCCCGGGGGAAGGGCCCGGACGGCCATGCCGAGGAGCGAACGCGGTCAGGCCGCGCCGCGCCTCACGCCTGGAACTCGGTGAGGTCGATGGCGTGGACGAACAGCGGGTGGCCGTACACCGGGTGCTCCGTCTCGCGTTCCAGGTGCATGCCGAGCTTGCGCACGACGTCCTCCGAGGCGTTGTCGCCCACCCGGTGGATGCCGACGACCCGGTCGAGTCCACGGTCCTGCAACGCGAACTCCAGCGTGGCCTGGGCGGCCTCGGAGGCGTACCCCTGGCCCCAGAACTGTGCGCCGAGCCGCCAGGCGATGGCCGCGTCGGCCGCCGCCTCCGGCAGGAACTCCGGGACGTAGAGACCGGTGAGGCCGGCCAGCTCGCCCGAGGCGAGGAGTTCGACGGCGAAGAGGCCGTAGCCCTCGTCGTCCCACTCCTCCTCCCAGCGCTCGATGTCCTCCGCCGTCTGCTCCAGGTCACGGACGCCGCCGTCGTCGACCCAGCGCATCACCCGCGGGTCCGCGTTGATCTCCGCCATGGACGCGAGGTCGTCGTCATGCCAGCGGCGGAGGAGGAGGCGGGGGGTGCGGATCTCGGTCATGGGCCCATCCTGCCCGCGGCGGGGCCCTGATCGTTAATCGGCGGCTCACCGCACCCCGAGCGCATGTGCAGCGGATCACATCCGCGACCTGTCACGGTTCTCGGGAGCGGGGTGTCTCGATGGGCAGAGGAGAGGAGCCGTGTGAGCAACCGAGATGTCTGCCCGCCGGACGAACCGCAGGACGGACCGTGCGCTCCGGGACCGGAAGCGAGATCGGGACCGGAAGCGCGACCGGAGCCGGGACCGGGCGACACGGGCCCGGCCGATGACGCGTTCATCGAGCACCGCCCCCTGCTGTTCACCATCGCCTACGAGATGCTGGGCAGCGCCACCGACGCCGAGGACGTGCTGCAGGAGAGCTACCTGCGGTGGAGCGCCGTCGACCGTGCCGAGGTCGGACATCCGCGCGCCTATCTGGTCCGTGTGGTGACCCGGCAGGCCCTCAACCACCTGCGCGCGGTGCGGGCACGGCGCGAGGAGTACGTCGGCACATGGCTGCCCGAGCCGATCCGCACCGCGCCCGAGGTGAGCGAGGACGTCGTCCTGGCCGAGTCGGTCTCCATGGCCGTGCTGCTCGTCCTGGAGACGCTGGGCCCGGCCGAGCGCGCGGTGTTCCTGCTGCACGACGTCTTCGGCTACACCCACCCGGAGATCGCCGCCACGATCGGGAAGTCCGAGGCCGCTGTCCGGCAGATCGCCCACCGCGCGCGGCGGCACGTGCACGCGCGCCGGCGCCGCTTCGAACCCGACTCCGCCGCCACGCGGGAGATCATCCGGCGGTTCCTGCTCGCGGCGGCGACGGGTGAGATCCAGGCACTCATGGACCTGCTGGCGCCGGACGTCGTGCAGATCTCCGACGGCGGCGGGAAGGTGTCGGCCGCCCGCCGCCCGATCGTCGGCCGCGACGAGGTGGCCCGGTTCGTCCTGGGCGTGGCCCGCACCGGCGCGCGGACGCCCCCATCAAGTACGTCACCTGCAACGGCATGCCCGCCGCGCGGTTCCTCGCGGGCGGCGCGCCGGACTGGCTGCTCGCCTTCGAGATCCAAGGCGGCCGGATCACCGGCCTGTACGGCATCCGCAACCCCGACAAGCTGCATCGCGCCGACACCGTGCGCGCTCTCGACAGAGGAGGACCCCGGCCATGGAAACCATGACGGTCGAACGTGTCATCGACGCCCCGATCGACGACGTCTTCGCCTGGCTCACGACGACCACGAACTACACGCGCTCCCCCTTGGTGGTGCGGTGCCGGCTGACCCGGCGCGGCGAGGGCGCGCCCTACGGCGTCGGCGCGGTGCGCGGCCATCTCTGGCTGATCGGCTGGTTCGAGGAGCGCATCACCGCGTACGACCCGCCGTACTCCACGGAGTACGTCGTCGACCGCAGCCTGCCGCCGTCCCGGCATGAACGGGGGCGTATGACGTTCGCCGAGGTCGACGGTGGCACCCGCGTCCTCTGGACCACGCGCGCCGAGGTGCGGGTGGTGCTGCTCGGCGCGCTCCTGACCCGGCGCGTGGCCCGGCCCGTCATCACCCGCACCTTCGGCACCATCCTCGAAGCCGCGGACACCGCACTGACGGGCGCGTCGGCCGGGCGGGGGCGGTCGCGCGCACCACGCGCCCGCACGGGTGGCCACCAGGCTCCACGCGGCTGACCGCGGGGCCTCGGAGCGGATCACCGGGCCCCTCCTGGGACCGTGCCAGAGCCCTGCGCCAAGACCGCTCGTACGCCGACTTACCCCGCGAGGCGCCGACCCGTGAAGGTCGTCCGGGTGGCCACAAGGCCGGCCGGGGTGACCACAAAGGGACCCTGCGGCCGTCATGGCCGGGCGAGCGGGCCGCGTGTCCCGGTCGCCGGGGAACGGACGACTCCTCGCACGGGCCCCATGGGACCGCGCCATCACACCCCCCGCCAGGACCCCTCACCCGCCGACATACTCCGCGAGGTGCTCGCCCGTCAGGGTCGGCCGGGTGGTCACGAGGTCGGCCGGGGTGCCCTCGAAGACGATCCGGCCGCCGGTCGTGACCGGCGCCGGACCGAGGTCGATGATCCAGTCGGCGTGCGCCATGACCGCCTGGTGGTGCTCGACGACGATGACCGACTTGCCGGACTCGACGAGCCGGTCCAGTAGGCCGAGCAGTTGCTCGACGTCGGCGAGGTGCAGGCCGGTGGTCGGCTCGTCGAGGACGTACACGCCCCCCTTCTCGCCCATGTGGGTCGCCAGCTTGAGCCGCTGCCGCTCGCCGCCGGACAGGGTGGTGAGCGGCTGGCCGAGCGTGAGGTAGCCGAGGCCGACGTCGGCGAGCCGCTCCAGGATCTTGTGCGCGGCCGGGGTGCGCGCCTCGCCGGCGCCGAAGAACTCCGCGGCCTCCGTCACCGGCATCGCGAGCACCTCGCTGATGTCGCGCCCACCGAGGCGGTACTCCAGGACCGACGCCTCGAACCGCTTGCCCTCGCACTCCTCGCACGGGGTCGCGATGCCCGCCATCATCGCCAGGTCGGTGTAGATCACCCCGGCGCCGTTGCAGTTGGGGCAGGCGCCCTCGGAGTTGGCGCTGAACAGCGCGGCTTGACGCCGTTGGCCTTCGCGAACGCCTTGCGGATGGGGTCGAGCAGTCCGGTGTACGTCGCCGGGTTGCTGCGCCTCGACCCGCGGATCGCGCCCTGGTCGATGGCCACCACTCCCTCGTCGGCGGCCGCCGGGCCCTTCACCAGCGACCGGTGCACGAGCGAACTCTTGCCGGAACCCGCGACGCCGGTGACGACGGTCAGCACACCGAGCGGAATGTCGACGTCGACGTCACGGAGGTTGTTCGCCGACGCGCCGCGGATCTCCAGCGTGCCGGTGGGCTTGCGCACCGTCTCCTTGAGGGCGGCCCGGTCGTCGAAATGGCGGCCGGTGACGGTGCCGCCGGTCCGCAGCCCCTCGACGGTGCCCTCGAAGCAGACGGTGCCGCCCGCCGTGCCGGCCCCGGGCCCGAGGTCGACGACGTGGTCGGCGATCGCGATCGTCTCAGGCTTGTGCTCCACGACGAGCACCGTGTTGCCCTTGTCCCGCAGGCGCAGCAGCAGGTTGTTCATGCGCTGGATGTCGTGGGGGTGCAGGCCGACGGTGGGTTCGTCGAAGACGTACGTGACATCGGTGAGCGCGGAGCCGAGGTGGCGGACCATCTTGACGCGCTGCGCCTCGCCGCCCGACAGGGAGCCCGCCGGGCGGTCGAGAGCGAGGTAGCCGAGGCCGATCTCCACGAATGAGTCGAGCGTCTGCCGCAGGGCGGTGAGCAGCGGTGCCACCGAGGGGTCGTCGAGGCCGCGTACCCACTCGGCCAGGTCCCTGATCTCCATCGCGCAGGCGTCGGCGATGGAGATGTCCTTGATCTTCGACGAGCGGGCCGCCTCGCTGAGCCTGGTGCCGTCACATTCGGGGCAGGTGGTGAAGGTGACCGCCCGCTCCACGAACGCCCGGATGTGCGGCTGCATCGCCTCCTTGTCCTTGGACAGGAAGGACTTCTGGATCTTGGGGATCAGGCCTTCGTAGGTGAGGTTGACGCCCTCCACCTTCACCTTGGTCGGCTCCCGGTAGAGGAAGTCCTGCATCTCGCGCTTGGTGAACTTCCGGATCGGCTTGTGGGGGTCGAGGAACCCCGACTCGGCGTAGACCCGCACGGTCCAGATGCTGTCGGACTTCCAGCCGGGGATGGTGAAGGCACCCTCGGCGAGGGACTTGGAGTCGTCGTAGAGCTGGCTGAGGTCGATGTCGGAGACCGTGCCCCGGCCCTCGCATCTCGTGCACATGCCGCCGGTGCGGGTGAAGGTCCGCTTGACGGCTCTCGTCTTGTCGGCGCCCCGGTCGACCTTGAACGCGCCGGAGGCCTGGATCGAGGCGACGTTGAAGGAGAACGCCGCCGACGAGCCGATGTACGGCTTGCCCAGGCGGCTGAAGAGGATGCGCAGCATCGCGTTGGCGTCGGTGGCGGTGCCGACCGTGGAGCGGGGGTCGGCTCCCATGCGCTGCTGGTCGACGGTGATCACGGTGGTCAGCCCGTCGAGCACGTCGACGTCGGGCCGCGCCGGGGTCGGCATGAAGCCCTGGAGGAAGGCGCTGTAGGTTTCGTTGATCATCCGCTGCGACTCCGCGGCGATCGTGTTGAACACGAGCGAGCTCTTGCCCGAGCCGGAGACCCCCGTGAAGACCGTGAGCCGGCGCTTCGGGATCTCGATGCTGATGTCCTTGAGGTTGTTCTCCCGCGCGCCGTGCACACGGATCAGGTCGTGGCTGTCGGCGGCGGTCGGCGCGGCGGACGGGGTCGCGGCGGTCGTGCGGGCCTTGCTCATCGTGTTCTCCATCGGTGGGACAGGGCCGCCTGCGCGGCCTCCGTCGGCGTCGTTCGGCTCGCCGGCGCTCACGCTAGCGGGGGCGCGTGGGCCATGCTTCTTGATTCCTGATCCGTCCGGGAAGAGGCGCCGGGCCGTACGCGCACGATCCCCTGGGCCGTACGCGAAAAAGCCCCAGGCCCCCGGCAGCGGCGCCCGGGGCCTGGGGACTGGGACTGGGACTGGGACTGGGACTGGGACTGGAGATGGAGACTGGGGGCTGGGGCTTCCTTTGGCGGGACCGGCTTAACCGAACTGGCCGACCTGGTAGTCGCCTGCGGGCTGCTGGACCATGACGTTCAGCCGGTTGTAGGCGTTGATGAGGGCGATCAGCGAGACGAGGGCGACGAGCTGCTCCTCGTCGTAGTGCTTGGCGGCGTTCGCCCACGCCTCGTCCGTGACGCCACCGGCCGCGTCGGCGATGCGGGTGCCCTGCTCGGTCAGTTCGAGGGCCGCGCGCTCGGCGTCGGTGAAGACCGTGGCCTCGCGCCAGGCCGCGACCATGGCGAGACGCAGCGCGGTCTCCCCCGCGCGGCGGCCTCCTTGGTGTGCATGTCGAGGCAGAAGCCGCAGCCGTTGATCTGGCTGGCGCGGATCTTCACCAGCTCCTGTGTCGCGGCGGGCAGCGCCGAGTCCGCGAGCGCCTTCCCCGCCGAGGTGAAGTGCTTCAGGGCCTTGCCCGCGAGGGGGCTGGCGAAGATGTTCAGGCGTGCGTCCATGGTGGGCTCCTCTGCCGTCGTCTATGTCGTCGTCGATGTGGCCGTCGCCGTTCTCGGTCGATGTCGCCGTTGTCGACGGCCACACCCCTCTGACGGAGCGGACGACGGGGAATGTGACACGCCCGGATGTGACCCGCGTCTCACCCTCCGACGGTCCGACAGCACCGCGGCCCGGCCCCGCTAGCCTGCGCCCCGTGATCAACTCATACGTGGGCCTCGACGACACCGAGGTGGCCATAGCCGCGGCCCTGGCGGGCGGGGACGTCGTACGCGACCTGTACGGACGACGGCTCGCCCGGATCGACAAGGGCGCCGGGGACTTCGCCACCGCCGCCGACGTGGCGGCGGAGGAGGCGATCCTCGGCGTCATCGGTGCCACGCGGCCGGACGACGCGCTGCTCGGCCGAAGCGGGCGCCACGGCGCGCGCGGCGCGGCGCGCCAGTGGCTGGTGGACCCGCTGTGCGGCACGCTCAACTACGCGGTCGGGAGCGCGCTGGTGGCGGTCAACGTCGCGCTGAGCGAGGGAGCGGCGGCCGTGGTCGACCCGTTCGCCGGCGAGGTCTTCTACACCGACGGCGAAAGCGCCCGGACTCGGCGGGAGGGCGGGGAGGCGCGGCTGTCGCCCTCGTCCGCCACGCGGCTGGTGGACGTCAACCTGGACCCGCCGTTTCCCAACGCGCCCGGTTTCCGCGCGGTGGACCTGCTCGCCCACCCGCGGTTCGTCGCGGACTTCCGCCCCCGTGTGGTGTCGACGTCGCTGGCACTGGCCTGGGTGGCGGCCGGCAAGCGCGCCGCGTACGTCACCGACGGCACGAACCTGTGCGGGAGCGTCCACTTCGCCGCGGGGATCACCGTGTGCCGGGCCGCCGGGTGCGTGGTCACCGGTATCGACGGCGCTCCGATCGGCCCGGACAGCCGGGGGCTCGTGGCCGCCGCGGACGCCGGAACGCACGGACAGTTGATGTCGGTGATCCGCGACCTCGGCCGGGGCCCGGCCGCGCGCTGAGCGGGGCTACTGGGTGCCGGGGGTCTTGCGGGTGGTGACGTTCATCCGGTTCCAGGTGTTGACCGTGAAGACGAGCGCGATGAGCTGGGCCAGCTCCTGCTCCTCGAAGTGCCGGGCGGCCTCGTCGTACACGGCGTCCGGAACTCCGTCGGGCAGCCGGGTGACCGCCTCGGTCAGGGCGAGGGCGGCCCGCTCCTTGGCGGTGTAGAGGCTGGACTCCTGCCAGGCGTCGAGCTGGTAGACACGGCCCTCGCTCTCGCCGCCTCTGCGGGCGTCTCCCGTGTGGTAATCGATGCAGTACGCGCACCGGTTGATCTGGGAGGCGCGGATCTGGACGAGTTCGAGCAGCACCGGGTCGAGGCCCTGACGGGCGGCGGCGTCCAGGGCGAGGACGGCCTTGAAGACCTTGGGGGCGACGGCGGCGAAGTCCATGCGCTGGGGGATCTGAACTGTTGTCATGCCAAGAACCGTAGGAGCGGATTAGCCCCCCGGTATGGTGCATTCTCATGTCAGATCGATGGGGCAATTCTGCTGCCGACCACCCACGGGAGCCGGAGGAACCGGGCTCCGGGTCCGAGTCCGGGTCCGGGCCTGAGTCCGGGTCGGACTTCCACCTGGAACTGGACGGTAAGGGCACTCTGCGCGAGCAGATCATGCGGGCCCTGCGCGAGGCCATCGGCTCCGGGCGGCTGGCCCCCGGCACCCGCCTGCCCCCGTACCGGAGTCTGGCCAGGGATCTCGGCCTCGCCCTCAACACCGTCGGCGAGGCGTACGGCGAACTCGTCGCGGAGGGCTGGCTCGTGGCCCGTCAGGGGTCGGGCACCGCGTCGCGCGGCGCAGCACACCGCTGCCGCCGGACCACACGCGCCGTTCGGCGCCGCCGCTCCGCCGCCCCGTCTACGACCCTGATGCCGACCTCGCCGGACGCCGCCACGTTCCCCCGCCCGGCCTGGCAGACCTCGGCGCGGCGCGCGCTGCACGCGGCACCCAACGACGCGTTCGGGGTGGGTGATCCGCGGGGCCGCGTCGAACTGCGCACCGCGCTCACGGAGTACCTGGCCAGGGCCAGAGGCGTACGCACCGCACCTCACCGGATCATCGTCTGCGCCGGCTTCGCGCACGCGCTGAGCATGCTCGGGCAGGTGCTGGACGGTGCGGTGGCCGTCGAGTCGTACGGCCTGGGCTTCCACCGCTCGCTCCTGACCGGGGCCGGACGGCGCACCGTCCCGCTGGCCGTGGACGCGCGGGGCGCCGTGATCGACGAACTGCCCGCGACGGGCGCGGAAGCGGTGCTGCTCACGCCCGCCCACCAGTTCCCGACCGGGGGCCCGCTGCACCCCGAACGCAGGGCCGCGGTGATCGACTGGGCCCGGACGGGCGGCGGGCTGGTGATCGAGGACGACTACGACGGGGAGTTCCGTTACGACCGGCAGCCGGTCGGTGCCGTGCAGGGCCTCGATCCCGACCGCGTCGTGTACATCGGGTCGACCAGCAAGAGCCTGTCCCCGGCGCTGCGCATCGGCTGGATGGCGGTGCCCGACCGGCTCGTGGACGACGTCCTGTCGGTCAAGGGCGCCCGCGAACTGTGGACGGGCTCCCTGGAACAGCTTACCCTCGCCGACTTCATCGCCTGTGGCGACTACGACCGGCATCTGCGCCGCATGCGGCTGAAGTACCGGCGCCGGCGCGACCGGCTCGTCGCCACGCTCGGGGCGCGGGCGCCCCACATCGGCATCGGCGGGATCGCCGCCGGGTCTGCACGCCGTCCTCGACCTGCCGCCCGGCACCGAACAAACCGCGGTGCGCGCGGCGTCCCGCCAGGGCCTCGCTCTCGAAGGCCTCGCCGCCTACCGCCATCCCGACCGCGCCAGCCGCCCCGCGACGGCCTCGTCATCGGATACGGAACCCCGCCCGACCACGCCTTCGACGGGCGCTCGGGGGCCCTGTGCCTGGCCCTGCCGGAGCCGGAGCAGCCGCACGGGCAGGGCCCGGCGTCAAGGGGCGGCCGTCCTGCCGGGCCGTGCGGTGATGAGGCAGAATGCCCCCCGTACCGGTGATGTGGGGGATTCTGTGCTGCTGCTCGACCTGAACGCGGTCCGGCCGCGTGAGCGTCCGGAGGCGTTCCACCACGCGCTGACCGACTCCTCGGTGCCCAACGACGTCGTCCACGAGGAGCCCGCGACCGGCATCCACGCACGCATGGAGGCGTGGCGGGTGGGCGGCCTCGACCTCTTCGCCACCCGCAACTCCGGGTTCGAGGTGCGGCGCACGGAGCGGCATGTACGCCACCACAGGAGCCACCCCGTGGTCTCCGTGTCGCTCCAGACCGAGGGGACGCACCGCGCCGAAGTCGGGGGCGTGCGGCGGCTCTTGGGCCCGGACGACATCTGCGTCTTCCACGAACTGTCCTCCCGCGTCTACGGCTGGTCCGGGGACGGAGCCTCTCAGGCCATGATGCTCGACATGAACCGCCTCGGCGTCCCGCCGGACGTGGTGGTGAAGGCCTCCGCACGCCTGCGCGCCAGCCCGATGCACGACCTGGTCCTGAACCACCTGCGCGGGGTGTGGCGCGATCCGGGACGGCTGGAGGGCGACCCCGGCGCGCCGGCGCTCGCCGCCGCCACCACCGAACTCGTGCGCGCACTGCTCCTGTCGGCGGCCCACGCCGAGGAGGCGCCCGAGGTCAGGTCGGTCATGGACGAGACCCTGCTGACCCGCGTCAAGACGTACGTGCGCCACCACCTCGCGGACCGCGAGCTGACGCCCGAGCGGATCGCGGCGGCGCACGCCATCTCGGTGCGCAGGCTCTATCTCCTGCTCAGCGAGGCGGGCATCAGCCTGGAGCAGTGGCTCATCACCGAACGCCTCGCCAAGGCCCGGCAGATGCTGGCCGCCGCGCGCTATGACCGGCTCACCGTCGCCGCCGTCGCCGCCCGCTGCGGTTTCAGCAGCCCGAGCCACTTCAGCCGCCGCTTCCGGGCGGAGTACGGCCGGACGCCGAACGAGTGGCGGCGCACGCGGCAGGAGTGACCCGGCGGGCGGGCCCGGGCGGCGGGCGCGCTCGGCTCAGGCGGCGTGCAGGGCGGCGTACAAGGTGTCCGTCACCTGGATGCGGGCCGCCCGGGAGGCGTCCGTACCGCGGAGCAGGTCGAACAGCAGGAACGCGTGGATCGTCCCCTGGTAGCGGACCGACACGACGGGGACGTCCGCCTCCCGCAGCCGTGCCGCGTACGCCTCGCCCTCGTCGCGCACGACGTCGGCCTCGGCCGTGAGGACCAGGGCCGGGGGCAGGCCCCGGAGGCTGTGGGCGGGTGCGCACAGCGGCGAGACCGTGGCCTGGGTGCGGGTCGCCGGGTCCGGCGCGTACTGCTGCCAGTAGCCCCGCATGGTGGCGCGGCTCAGGAAGTAGCCCTCGGCGAACTGCCGGTAGGACGGCGTGTCCATGGCGGCGTCGGTCACCGGGCAGACCAGCACTTGGTGGCGCAGGCGCGGGCCGCCGCGTTCGCGCGCGAGCAGCGTGAAGGAGGCCGCGTGCTGGGCGCCCGCGCTGGCGCCGACCACCGCCATCCGGGCGCCGTCCAGCCGCCACTCGACGCCGTGCCGGGCGATCCACCGGGCGACGGTGTGCGCCCGCTCCACGGCGCCGGGGTGCCGGGCGTCCCGCGGGCCGTCGTACTCGGGGACGACCACGGCGGAGTCCGCGCCGACACGAGGTCCGCCACCAGGCGCCGGTGGGCGTACGCGTCGGTCAGCATCCAGCCGAGGCCGTGCAGATACAGCACGACCGGCAGGGGGTCGTCGCTGCCCGCGGGGCGCAGAATCCGTACCCGGATGCGGTGGCCGTCGCCGGCGGGCAGGGCCAGCCACTCCTCCTCGACGTCCGGGTCGTCGCGGCCCTCGCCGTCCCAGAGGGCGGCCATGCGTGCCCTGGAGGCCGCGGCGGCGTCGGCGGTAACGGAGGCGTCCGCGGTGTCGGCGGCCGGGGTGCCGGGCCAGGCGTGCTGCCGCAGGAAGTCCCGTGCGCGGCGCTCAAGGGCAGGCGTGTCCCGTACGACCGGGGGGTCTTCTTCCACGGGTTCTCCTGCGCGGGGACGGGACACGGGGCCGATCGAACGCGCCGCCGCACGCCCACGGCCGGGCGAGCGGGCGCTCGGTGCCGGACGCGGCTCGGGCGGCACGCCGCACCCACCCTAGGCGGTCACTGCCCGCAGGGGGTTGGGGGACCGCCCCTGTCCGTGCCGCTGCGTGCACACTTCGCGGGACGCGCGCACCGGGGAGTGCGACCTCACGCGGAGTCTTCGGCGAAGTGCAGTCATATGACCTACCGCCTCCTCCGGTGGCCCCGAAACACTCGGGAAGGGGGCGCACCGTCCTGTCCCCGCCTCGCACCGAGCACAGAACCCCAGACGGCTGAAGGGACCCCAGGTGAGCACTGGAACCGGGACAGCGGTCTCGCCGGGCGCGGGCGCCTCCACCGAGGTGGCGGCCGCGCTGTCGCTGTGGCTGACGCCCGTCGAGGAGCAGGCGGCGCAGAAGGACCCGGTGCGTGGCGCCGTGACACTGCACCACTTCGGGTACGTGGACATGATCACCTGCGCCGCCGCAGGACCGCTCGGCCTCACGCGCGGCCCGGGCCCGGCCGTCGAGGACACCCCGGAGTCGGTCGCCCTGCTGGTCCCCGGGGCCGGTGCCGTGCTGGTCGGGCAGGACGGCCGCAGCGCCCGCGTGGAGAGCGGGCACCTCGCGCTGCTCGACCCGGGGCGGGCGTTCTCCGTGGAGTGGGAGGGCCCCACCCGGTTCCTCCTCTTCCGGCTGCCGTCCACGCGCTGCACGTGCCGACGGCGGATCTCAGGCGCGCCACCGGACGCGTCCTGACTCCGCCGCCCTCCGTCGACGCCCTCCTGACGCCTCTGCTCCGGTACTTGGACGAGTCCGCTGCCCGGCTGCCCGCAGGCGTCGCCGAGCGGCTCGGAGGTGTTGTCATCGACGCCGTGGCCGACCTGCTCGGCGAGCTGTCCGAAGAGGCCGGGCCGCCCGCGCAGAGCGTCCCCGGCAGCTGGTCCTGGCGATCCGTCAGTACATCGAGCGGCACCTCGGCGACCCCGAGCTGTCGGCCGAGCGCATCGCCGCGGCGCACTTCATCTCCGTACGCTATCTGCACCGCCTCTTCGAGGGCGAGGGCATCACCGTGAGCCGGCTGATCCAGCGCCGCCGGGTCGAGCAGTGCGCGCGCGAACTGTCGCGGCGCGGACGGGTGAGCCCGTCCCTCGCCGTCGTGGCGGCCCGCTGGGGTTTTCGCAGCCCGGCGCACTTCAGCCGCGCCTTCAAGGCCGTCCACGGCCATCCGCCGCAGCAGTGGCGCCGGTTGGTCCTCGGGTCCGGCACCTCGTCCTGACCGTCGCGCGCCTCTCCTGCGGGCCGCGTTGACGATCAGGGCTGCGTGGTGGCGACCTTGACGCCGAACCCGATCAGGACGACACCCGTGATCCGGTCCATGGCCCGGCGCACCGAAGGGCGTTGGAAGAAGGCGCGGGCCTTGGCCAGGAGCAGCACGTAGCCACCGAGCCAGACGGCGGTCAGCACCGCGTGCAGGAGCACCAGGAGCGCCATACCGGCGTGGGGAGACAGCGCGGACGGAGCCAGCGTCGGCAGCAGACCCGTGTAGAAGACGGCGATCTTGGGGTTGAAGACGTTGCTGACCAGGCCGGTCCGCCAAGGGCTGCCGGGAGGTGCGGCCGGGGGTGGTGTCCGCGGTCTGCGCCTGGACGCCCGGCCGCGGGCCGGCGGCCGGACGCGTCGGCCGCGGGCCAGGGCCTGGACGCCGAGGAAGACCAGGTAGGCGGCGCCCGCCAGCTTGACCACGGTGTACGCGACGGCGGAAGCGGCCAGCACCGCGGCGAGGCCCATGACCGTGAGCACACCCCAGACCAGCAGCCCCCCGGTGATGCCGCCGACCGTCCGCAGCCCGTCGCGCCAGCCGGCGGAGACGGCCCGCCTGGTCACGACGGCCATGTCGGGCCCGGGCACGATGGTCAGGACGGCGAGCACGCCGGCCGCGGTGAGGAACTGTATGAGCATGCCGTCGAGTCTCACATCCGGTGGTGAGGGCCGACTTTGCGGGTCGGGGCGGACGTCAGGGCTGAGGTCGGGGCGGAGGCCCGGGCGGCTTGTTTTGACACCTGCCGTCAAGCCTCGGCGCGGCCGCCACTCCGGTCAGCCCCGCCCCGCCCCCGCGTTGGTCCGGCCGTCTCGCCAGTCGCTGGGCGACATGCCGTACGCCGCGCGGAGCTGCGGCTGAAGTTGCGTGGCGCTGGCGAAGCCCCAGCGTCTGGCGACCGCGGACACCGTGAGGTCCTCGCGCCCCGGCCGGGCCAGTTCGCGCCGCGCCTCCTCCAGACGGCGGTGCTGTATCCACCGGCCGACCGTGCTGCCGTGGCCCTCGAAGAGCTTGTGGAGATAGCGGATCGAGATGTGCTGGGCCTCGGCGACGGCCGCGGGCGTCAGGTTCCGGTCCCAGAGGTGCGCGTCGACGTACGCGCGCGGGCGTACCAGTACGTCGCGGCCCTGTGGCCCGGGGTCGGCCTCCTCGACGGCCAGCAGGTCGACCAGTTCGGCGACGGCGCCCGCCAGCCGGAGTGCCGTCCGCGGCGCCTCCTCGGGCAGGGTGGTGACCAACTGCCGCAGCAGCGTGCCGATCAGGGAGCCACCGGGCCTTCGGCGAACGGTGCCCGGCGGCCCAGGTCGCGGACCTGGTCGTCGGTCAGCGTGAGGGCACGCCGCGAGATCCGGATCAGGTGCAGCTCGTACTCCGCCGACTCGCGTCCGTAGACGGGCTCCGCTCCGTCGCGGACGAAGATCTCGCCGGGCAGGCAGGCCCAGCCGTGACTCCCCGGGCGGACGAGCGTGGCCTCGCCCCGGCTGTGGATGCCCAGCAGCACATGCGGGCCGTCGGCGCCTCGCGGAGGCGTGGACGACGGCCGGCGCCGCGCCCCGGAACGTGCTCACCCGGAGGAAGCCGAGTGTGTGGTCGTGGGTCGGTCGGGTGGGGCGGCCGGAGCCCTCCGGGTCGCCCCGGCCGTCGGCGGCGCGGGGCTCCGCGGCGGTCTGTCTCTCTGTGGTATCGGCGAGGGCCTGTCTCTCCGGGATATCGGCGGGTGCGGGCGTCGGGTTCATCGGGCCCCTCTCTCGGCTCTCTTGGCTCTCGTGGCTCTTTCGGCGTGCGGGTTGTCGCCGTCGGCCTTGGTTCGTCTCTGCTCGTCTCGGCACGGCACGGCGCGGCGCGGCGCGCGTGCGTCGCCGGGGTGGTCCCGCGGCGGGGAGACCGTTGGGCGCCGTGCCCGTGGACCCCAGCCTGGGGCCTTCCGTCCCAGGTGAGGAGGGGTACGGGTACGTTCTGCGGAGAGAGGCACAAGCCGTGCACGCACAGGCAAGACGGCCGTGGCACCGTGACCCGAGGGCCGCGCGGAGGGCGGCCCGTCGACAGGGGGTGGTGGCCATGACGGACGCGGGTGACGGTACGCCGCTCGTCGGCCGGCGACGCGAACGCGCGCTGCTGGCGCGGGCGTTGGAAGGCGCGCGCACCGGGAGGGGTGGCTCGGCGACGGTGCTGCGGGGTGACCCGGGCATCGGGAAGAGCGCGCTGCTGGACTGGACGGCCGTACGCGCCGACGGCGACGGCTTCACCGTCCTGCGGGCCGCGGGCCACGAACCGGAGGTGGGCATCGCCTTCGGGGCGCTGCATCAGGTGCTGCGGCCCCTGTGGGAGAACGCGCGCGCGTTGCCCGGCCCGCAACTGGCCGCGCTGGAACGGGTGCTCGGCCTGCGGGAGGGGCTGCCTCCGAGTGGCTTCATGGTCGGCGCGGCGGTGCTGGCCCTCCTCGCGGAGGCGGCGCGCCGCGGTCCGGTGCTGATCCTCGTGGACGACCTGCACTGGGTGGACTCCTCCAGCGTCGCCGTCTTCGTCTTCCTGCACCAGCGGATCGCCGAACTGCCGGTGGTCATGGTGGCCGCGAGCCGGGCCGACGGCTCGGTGCCGGAAGGCCTGCCCGCGACGGCGGTCGACGTCGGGGTGCTCTCCGACGCGGACTCCCGCGCGCTCCTTGGGCACTGGCACCCGGGCCTCGCGGCCTCGACCGCGGAGCGCGTGATGGCCGAGGCCGCGGGCAACCCGCTGGCCCTGGCCGAGCTGCCCGGCCAGTTGGCGTACGGACACCGCCGGGGTGTCCTGCCCCTGCCCGACCGGCTGCCGCTGGGCCGGCGCCTGGAGACGCTCTTCGCCCGGCGGCTGCGCTCCCTGCCCGCGGACGCGAGACGGCTGTTGCTGCTCACTGCCCTGGACGGTGTCGACGCCGCGGGGGGCGGCACGTTCCGCGAACCCGGGCAGGGGTGTACGGAACGGCTCCTGGCGCGGATCGAAGCGAGCGGCCTGGCCCGGCTGGACGGCACGGGACGGCTGGTCTTCCGCCACCCGCTGGTGCGCAGCGCGGTGATCGCCTCGCCGGGCAGGCCGAACTGCGGGAGGCGCACCGGACGCTGGCGGGGCGGCTGCGCACGGACGACCCGCGCCGCCTGCTGCACGAGGCGTCGGCCGCCGAGGGGTCCGACGAGGCACTCGCCGCACGGCTTCAGGAGGCGGGGGCCCGCATCGCGCTGCGCGGCGGCGACGCGGAGGGGGCTCTGCTCCTCGAGAAGGCGGCGGCCCTGGGGACCGCCCCCGACGCCCGCGCGCGGCGGCTGACCTGGGCGGCCGTGATGTCGGCGCGGGGCGGTCGGCTCGCGTACGCGGCGAAGCTGGTGCGGGAGTTGCGTGAGGGGCACGTGCCCGACGACGTCGCCCCGCTGTTCGCCTACGCGGTCGTGTACGTCGACCAGAGCCACCACGTCGACTTCGCGTCGTCGATGGCGCTGCTGCCCGACGCCCTGGCCGCGCTGACCGCGCCCGGTGCCCCGGAGAGCGGTGACCTCGTCGAGCAGATGTTCTTCAAACTGCTGCTGGCCGCGTCGTACACGGGCGACCCCCGCGGCTGGGAGGCCCTGGAGCGGTACACGGCGCACGTGTCCCCCGCCGCCCGCCTGTGTCACCGGGCCTGGGCGGACCCACCGCGTACGGCGCACGGGGCCGAGGCGGAGCTGCGCGCGCTCGGCGGCGTATGACGGCCGGCCGGGAGGCGGGCGCGGCCTGGCTGGTGCTGTGGGCGGCGGCCACGAGATGAGCGAGAGCACAGTGTTCGACTACGAGAAGGACGGCGCGGCGATCTACCGCGAGTCCTTTGCCACCATCCGCGCGGAGGCGGACCTCGCCGGTCTGCCCGCCGACGTCAGCCAGGTCGCGGTGCGGATGATCCACGCCTGCGGGATGGTCGACCTCGTCCGCGACCTCGCCTTCAGCCCCCGCGTGGTGGCCGACGCCCGCAAGGCGCTGCGCGACGGCGCGCCGATCCTGTGCGACGCGAACATGGTCGCGAGCGGCGTCACGCGCAAGCGGCTGCCCGCCGGCAACGACGTGATCTGCACCCTCACCGACCCGTCGGTCCCCGGCCTCGCGGAGCGGCTCGGCACCACCCGCAGCGCCGCCGCCATGGCGCTGTGCGCGACCGCCTCGAGGCTCCGTCGTCGCCATCGGCAACGCCCCCACCGCGCTCTTCCGCCTCCTGGAGATGATCGAGGAGGGCGCCCCGCGTCCGGCCGCCGTCCTCGGCATCCCGGTCGGCTTCGTCGGCGCCGCCGAGTCCAAGGACGCGCTCGCCGAGCACCGCTCGGGCCTGGAGTACCTGGTCGTACGGGGCCGTCGCGGCGGCAGCGCGATGGCGCGGCGGCGATCAACGCGATTGCGAGCGAGGAGGAGTGAACACCGAGAACGCCCAGTCCATCGAGAACGCCCAGAACACCCCGGGGAAGCTGTACGGCGTCGGGCTCGGCCCCGGCGACCCCTCCCTGATGACCGTGCGCGCCGTCGAGGTCATCGCCGCCGCCGACGTCGTCGCGTACCACTCGGCGCGGCACGGCCGCTCCATCGCGCGCTCGATCGCCGCGCGGCACCTGCGCGCCGACCACATCGAGGAGCCGCTGGTCTACCCCGTCACCACGGAGACCACCGACCACCCCGGCGGCTACCGCGGCGCCCTCGACGACTTCTACGAGGAGGCCGCCGCCCGCCTCGCCGCGCACCTGGACGCCGGACGCACCGTCGCCGTCCTCGCCGAGGGCGACCCGCTCTTCTACGGCTCCTACCAGCACATGCACAAGCGGCATCGTGCACCGCTACGACACCGAGGTCATCCCCGGCGTGACCTCGGTCAGCGCCGCCGCCGCCCGCCTCGGCGAGCCCTTGGTCGAGGCGGAGGAGGTCCTCACGATCCTCCCCGGCACCCTCCCCGAGGAGGAGCTGACCGCGCGCCTCGCGTCGACGGACTCGGCGGTCGTCATGAAGCTCGGCCGTACGTTCGGCAAGGTGCGCGGCGCCCTGGAGCGCTCGGGCCGCCTGGACGAGGCGCGGTACGTCGAGCGCGCCACGATGGACGGCGAGCGCACCGGCCGCCTCGCCGACGTGGACCCGGAGTCCGTGCCGTACTTCTCCGTTGCGGTGCTGCCGAGCCGCGTGGCACCGCTGACGGGCGGCCCCGCGAAGGAACCCGTCCGGGAGGCTTCGGGCGAGGTCGTGGTCGTCGGCACCGGACCGGCAGGCCCCCTCTGGCTCACCCCCGAGACGCGCGGCGCGCTCGCCGCCGCCGACGACCTCGTCGGTTACACGACCTACGTCGACCGCGTACCGCACCGCCCCGGTCAGCGGCGCCACGGCTCCGACAACCGCGTGGAGTCCGAGCGCGCCGAGTTCGCCCTGGAACTGGCGCGGCGCGGGCGGCGCGTGGCGGTCGTCTCCGGAGGCGACCCCGGCGTCTTCGCGATGGCCACGGCCGTCCTGGAGGCCGCCTCGCAGGACGCGTACGAGGACATTCCGGTCCGGGTGCTGCCGGGGGTGACCGCCGCCAACGCCGCCGCCGCGCGCGCGGGGGCGCCGCTCGGCCACGACTACGCCACGATCTCCCTCTCCGACCGCCTGAAGCCGTGGGAGGTCATCGCGGAGCGCCTGGCCGCGGCGGCCGCGGCGGATCTCGTCCTCGCGCTCTACAACCCGGGCTCGCGCAGCCGCACCTGGCAGGTGGGCAAGGCCCGGGAACTGCTGCTCGAACACCGGGCGCCGGACACGCCGGTCGTCCTCGGAAGGGATGTCGGGGGGCCCGAGGAGTCCGTGCGGGTGGTGCGGCTCGGGGACCTCGATCCCGCGGAGGTCGACATGCGGACGCTGCTGATCGTCGGGTCCTCGCAGACCCGGGTCGTGCGGCGGCGCGGGGGCGCGGAGCAGGTGGTGTGGACGCCGCGGAGGTACCCCGAAGGGGGGTGAGCGGGTTCGGGCCTCAGCCGCTGAGGCCGCGCAGCCAGGCGGCCGCCTCCTCCGGAGTGGCCGCCACCGGCACGGCTTCCGGCACCGGAGGCCGCTGCACGACCACCACCGGAATCCCTGCCTCCCGCGCGGCAAGGAGCTTCGGTGCCGTCGCCGCGCCCCCGCTGTCCTTCGTCACCACCACGTCGATCCGATGCGTGCGCAGCAGCTCACGCTCCCCGTCCGGCGTGAACGGGCCCCGCTCCAGGAGGACCTCCATGCGGGCGGGGAACGGCGGCTCCGGCGCGTCGACGGAGCGTACGAGGAACCACAGCGCGGCGAGGTCCGGCCCTGCGAAGGCCGCGAGCCCCATCCGCCCGGTCGTGAGGAAGACCCGCTCGCCCAGCGCGGGCAGCACCCGTGCCGCCTGCTCCAGGGAATCCACCGGATGCCAGTCGTCGCCCTCACCCGCGACCCAGCCGGGGCGGCGCAGGGCGAGCAGGGGAACATGGGCGGTGGCGGCGGCCGACGCCGCGTTGAACGAGATGGTCCGGGCGAAGGGATGGGTGGCGTCGATGAGCGCGTCCACGCGGTGCTCCCGCAGCCACGCCGCCATGCCCTCGGCCCCGCCGAACCCGCCGACGCGGACCTCGCCGGGCGGCAGCCGGGGCGCGGCGACCCGCCCCGCCAGGGAACTGGTCACCCGCCGCCCGGCCTCGCCCGCCAGCAGCTCCGCCAGGCGGCGGCCCTCGGTCGTACCCCCCCAGAATCAGTACGAGCACGGCGTTCGGTTCCCCTCATGAGTAAGGCAAGCGGCCCGCACGAGGCGCAGGGCGGACGCGGCGCCCAACTCAAGCACACCGGTCTGCGGCCCGGCTGGACGACCGGCGCCTGCGCGACCGCCGCCACCACGGCCGCGTACACCGCGCTGCTGACCGGCGACTTCCCCGACCCGGTGACGATCACACTGCCCAAGGGCCAGACACCCGCCTTCGCGCTCGCCGCCGAGGAGCGGACGGACACGTACGCCATGGCGGGCATCGTCAAGGACGCGGGCGACGACCCCGACGTCACGCACGGCGCGCTGGTCCGCGCCACGGTGCGGCGGCTGCCGCCCGGCTCCGGCGTCGTCTTCAAGGCGGGCCCCGGCGTCGGCACGGTGACCCGCCCCGGCCTGCCCCTCGACGTCGGTGAGCCGGCCATCAACCCCGTGCCGCGCCAGCTGATGCGGGACCACGTGGCGCGGGTGGCGGCGGAGCACGGCGGGAGCGGGGACGTGGAGATCACCGTCTCCGTCGACCACGGCGAGGAGATCGCCCGCTCCACCTGGAACCCCCGCCTCGGCATCCTCGGCGGTCTCTCCATCCTCGGCACCACCGGCATCGTCGTGCCCTACTCCTGCTCGGCGTGGATCGACTCGATCCGGCGCGGCGTGGACGTGGCGCGGGCGGCCGGGCGTACCCATGTCGCCGGGTGCACGGGCTCGACCTCCGAGAAGACCGTCGTCGCCGAGCACGGCCTCCCCGAGGACGCGCTCCTCGACATGGGCGACTTCGCCGGCGCGGTCCTGAAGTACGTACGCCGCCACCCCGTCGACCGCCTCACCATCTGCGGCGGCTTCGCCAAGCTGTCCAAGCTGGCGGCGGGCCACCTCGACCTCCACTCGGCCCGCTCGCAGGTCGACAAGGGCTTCCTCGCGGAGCTGGCGCGGCGCGGCGGCGCGAGCGACTCCCTGGCCGCACGGGTCGCCGCCGCCAACACGGGCCTGGAGGCGCTGCGGCTGTGCGCGGCGGCGGCGGTACCGCTGGGCGACCTGGTGGCGCGGGCGGCCAGGGACGAGGCTCTGGCGGTGCTGCGGGGCGCGCCCGTCGCGGTGGACGTCATCTGCATCGACCGGGCGGGCGCGGTGGTGGGGCGAAGCGACGCGGCCTGAGCCGCTCAGGAACTCAGCACACGTGCCGGTCCCGTTCCGCCGAGTACAGATGGCTGTCCCGGAACTGCGAGGCCCCCAGCGTGCGCCCCACCATGATCACAGCGGTCCGCACGATCCCCGCCTCCTTCACCTGCCCGGCGATGTCCGCCAGCGTGCCCCGCAGGATCACCTCGTCGGGCCGGCTGGCGAGAGCCACCACGGCGGTCGGGCAGTCCGCCCCGTAATGCGGAAGCAGCTCCTCGACCACCCGGTCGACATACCCGGCGGCCAGGTGCAGCACGAGCAGCGCCCCGCTGCGGCCGAGCGTGGCCAGATCCTCTCCGGGCGGCATCGCCGTGGCACGCTGCGCGATCCGCGTGAGGATGACCGTCTGGCCGACCGTCGGCACCGTCAGCTCCCGCTTCAGCGCGGCGGCGGCGGCCGCGAACGCCGGGACGCCCGGGACGACTTCGTACGGGATGCCCGCCGCGTCGAGCCGCCGCATCTGCTCGGCGACCGCGCTGAACACGGACGGGTCGCCCGAGTGCAGCCGCGCCACGTCGAGCCCCGCCTCGTGCGCGCGCACCAACTCGGCGGTGATCTCGTCCAGGTTGAGCCGCGCGGTGTCCACGAGCCGCGCCCCGTCCGGGCACTCGGCGAGGAGTTCGCGCGGGACGAGGCTGCCCGCGTACAGGCAGACCTGGCAGGCGGCGAGCGTCGGGTGCCGCGCACCGTGATCAGGTCGGCGGCGCCGGGCCCGGCGCCGATGAAGTACACGGTCATCGTTCTTGATCTCCTCGATCGCCTTGTTCCGCAGCCTTGGTGACGGACCATTGGGTGACCGGCATGGCCTGCCGCCACCCGGTGAAGCCGCCGACGGGGACGGCCTGCGCGACCGCCAGCCGCACCAGCTCGCCGCCGTGGCGCCGGTACCACTCGGTGAGCAGCGCCTCCGACTCCAGCGTGACGGTGTTGGCGACGAGCCGTCCGCCGCCGGGCAGCGCCGCCCAGCAGGCGTCGAGCAGGCCGGGCGCGGTGAGGCCGCCGCCGATGAACACGGCGTCCGGCGTGGGCAGTCCGGCCAGCGCGGCGGGCGCGGAGCCGGTGACGACGCGCAGCCCGGGAACGCCGAGGCGGTCCGCGTTGCGGGCGATCCGCTCGGCCCGCACGGCGTTCTTCTCCACGGTGACGGCGCGGCACGAGGGGTGCGTCCGCATCCACTCCACCCCGATCGACCCGGAGCCGCCGCCCACGTCCCACAGCAGCTCACCGGGTGCGGGCGCCAGCACGGCGAGGGTCGCGGCGCGCACATGCCGCTTGGTGAGCTGGCCGTCGCTCTCGTACGCCCCGTCGGGCAGCCCCGGCGCCGCGCCGAGCCGCAGGGCGCCGGGGGCGCGGCGGCACTCCACCGCGACGACGTTCAGGGGATCGCCGGGCGCGTGCGACCAGGCGTCGGCGACACCTTCGTACGAGGACTCGCGCGCCGAGCCCAGCTGTTCCAGTACGCGCATCCGGCTCGGCCCGAAGCCCCGGTCCCGCAGCAGTGCGGCGACCTCACCCGGTGTCTCGGCGCCCGCGCTGAGCACGAGCAGGCGGCGCCCGTCGTGCAGGGCGGCGGCCAGGCGCGCGGCCGGGCGGCCGACGAGCGTGACCACCTCGGTGTCCTCGACGGGCCAGCCGAGGCGCGCGCACGCCAGGGAGACGGAGGAGGGGTGGGGGAGTACGCGCAGCGTGGCGGCGCCCAGCTCCTCCGTGAGGGCGCGCCCGACCCCGTAGAACATGGGGTCGCCGCTGGCGAGGACGGCGACGCGGCGCCCCGCGTGCTCGGCGAGTAGCCGCGCACGGCGGGCCGCAGCGGCGAGGGCCAGGCCAGGCGGTCGCCGGGGCAGGCGTCGGCGGGCACCAGGTCCAGCTGGCGCGGGCGCCGATGACGACCGCGGGGCGTCGGTGAGCGCGGCGCGGGTGCGGCCGGGAGCCCGGCCCAGCCGTCGGCCCCGATCCCGACGACGGTGACGGCCGGTATGCCTGCGGGGGAGGCCGGGGGTGCGGGGGTCACTGCTCATACCTCGGGGTTCGGGAGGGGGCTGCGCCCTGGCACTCTACTGGTGACCAGGCATCCCCCGGTCCGCGGCCGTCGGCAGGAGCCCCCGCGAAGTCGTCCGAGCACCCTCGTCCGGGACCGGCTTCACAGGGCCATCCGTGTCGCTGTTGGGCTGATCGGGTGACTTGGCGTAAGAATTGGCCGGTGCAGATGACGAGTGCGAGCCAGGACGGGGTGGGCAAGTGAGCAGCAGTCAGCGCCACGACGTCACCGACGAACAGTGGGAAGGGCTCGCCCAGGTAGTACCGCTGCGCAGCCGCAACGAATGGCCTTCATGGCCCGGGCACCGCGCGCTGCCCGACGCGGAGACCGAGACGCGCAGGCGGTTCGTGGTGATGCGGGTCAACGTCTTCTCGGACGCCCGCGAGGTCGCCGAGACGGTCATGTCGCAGATCCCGGTCCTGCTCGATCTGACGGGTGCCGAGACGGACGTCGCCAAGCGGGTCCTCGACTTCAGCAGCGGTGTGGTGATGGGCCTCGGCTGCGGCATGCACCGCGTCGACAAGAACGTCTTCCTCCTCGCCCCGCCCGGCACGGAGGTGCAGGGTCTGGTGGAGGCGGTGGCACAGCCTTGAGGCTGCCGCAGGGGTGTCCCGGGGGTGCCTTGAGGCTGTAGCCCCTCGCGGGCCGCCGTGGGGGAGCTTCGGGGCGAATCGCCCGATCGTAGGAAGGTCGGCTTGGCGGAACGGTTCGCCCCGTGCGAGGCCACTTAGCGTCCCGGACATGACGGTGTTCTCCCCGGTGCCGGCCGCCCGGCCGCCGGCAGGCCAGGACCGGCCGCAGGTCACCGAGCTGCGGTTGTCCGCCTTCGCCGGGCACGCGGCGCGGTCCTCCCCTTCGGCCCGCTCACGCTGATCACGGGCCCCAGCGGCAGCGGCAAGACGAGCGCGCTGCGCGCGTACGAGGCGCTCGCGCGGCTCAGCGCCGGTGCCGAACTGGTCGACGTCTTCGACGACCCCGCGGCCTGCGTGCCCGAACGGGCCCGCGCCGACGGCCAGCGGCGCCGCGGGTTCCGCATCGGCTGCACGGTCGAGGGCCCCGCCGGAGCCATCCGGCTCGACCTGGCCGTCCAGGCCGAACCCGAACTCCGCGTCGTCGGCGAGCGGCTGACCCGCGGCGGCCTCGTCCTCCTGGAGACGGCGCTGCGCGACCCGGGACGGCGCATGGTCCAGGCCGCCTGGCACACCGCGGGCACGGCGCCGGTGACCCGCGCCCCCATGCCGGACGACCGGCTCGGCACCGCGCTCGTGCCGCTGCGCGTGGCGGGCAAGACCGACGGGCAGCGCCTGGTGCTCGCGGCGGCCGAACAGGTCGTCGTGGCGCTGCGCTCCGCGTTCGCCTGCGACCCGCGGCCCAGCCGGATGCGCGCCCCGGTCCCGGCCGGACTGATCGGCGCGGGCCGCCTCCAGGGCAGCTGCGACAACCTCGCGGAAGTGCTGTGGCGCACCCGCGCCGAGTGCGCGGGCCGCCACGCGCTGCTCGTCTCGGCCGTACGGGACGGCTGCGCGGGCCCGGCCGCCGACGTCTTCGCCGAGGAGGCGGAGGACGGATCGGTGCAGGCCTTCATCGACCGCGGGGACGGCGCGCGCACGCCGCTCGCCCGGCTCGGGGACGGTGAGTTGCGCTACCTCGCGCTGGCGCTCGTCCTGCTCACCGGCCCCGGCGTCCTCGCCGTCGACCCGGTGGCGGAGGTCCCGGAGGCGTACCAGACCCTCACCGTCCTCGCCGACGACCTCGACCGCCGGCTGGACGCGCGGCAGGTGCGCGCGCTCGGCGAACTGGCGGCGCGGACCTGCGCCCGCGGCCACATCCGCCTGGTCGGGGCGGTGCGCGACGCCACCCGGGCGGCGACGGCCGCCGACGCCTCGGTGGTAGACCTGGGGCGTGACGGAACGACTTGATGTGGCGGGGCTCCAGCGCAGGCTGGCCCGGTTCGCGGCGGCCCGCGACTGGGAGCAGTACCACACCCCGAAGAACCTGGCCGCCGCGCTGAGCGTGGAGGCGTCCGAACTGGTCGAGATCTTCCAGTGGTTGACACCGGAGCAGTCGCAGCAGGTGATGCGGGACCCGGACACCGCGCACCGGGTGGCGGACGAGGTGGCCGACGTCCTCGCGTATCTGCTCCAGTTCTGCGAGGTCCTGGGGATCGACGCGCTGGCGGCGCTGGCGGCGAAGATCGAGCGGAACGAGGAGCGTTTTCCGGCTCCCGAGGGCCCGTAGCACCCCCTCTCCGATATTTTCGTCACTCTCCGGAGTGGATGCCTTGTCCAATCTCGCTTACTTGTCCACAGAATTCCGACCTCCCCTGGCTTTTCGCCCGGATGAGTATCACTCTGGGTAGTGAACAGGCGAGTTCGGGCGGACGTGCGGCGTTGTGGGCGCGCGGGATGGATGGGGGGCTGCGCATGAACGCGATGCGGCTCATCGAGGCGAACCGGCGTGCGCTGGCGCTGAGCGAGGACCCGATCGGCATCGTCGTGGAGGTGTGGCAGTCGCAGGCGCTCGCGCAGGCGATCGGCAGCCGCCTCGCGGTCATGGGCCCTCCCGAGTTACGGGGCGAGGCGCTGGGCCTGAGCGAAGTGGGCGGCAGGGCCTGCGGACTGCTCGACGCCCCGCACCTCGGCACGGAGGACATCAGAGCCGCCCGGCTCACCGAGACCGGCGACGCCCAGGCGGTCCTGGTCGCCCTCGACCGGCTTCTCGGCGAGGTCGGCATCGCGCTCTCTGGTCGCGATGGGCGCCGCCGACGAGGGGGTGTACTGGCAGTGCATGGAGGCGATAGACGCCGCCGACGAGTCCCGGGACCGGGTCCTCGAAATGCTGCGCAGACTCGCGGTGCGCGAACACGGGCTGCCCGCGCCCGACTCGGCGGCGGGCCCGGCATGAGGCTCCGGCGCGGTGGCCCTGCCGGGCGGTGGCGGTGGTGGGGGCGAGGCGTGGCGGTGGTGGGGCGCCGGTGCGGGTGCCCGTGCCTGTGTCCGTGCCGTCAGAAGGGGCCGGGCTCGCCCATGGGGGAGTGCGGCGCCTCGCCCCGTTCCGCCATCTGCCGGGGCAGCTCCTTGGGCGCGTCCTGCTGCTCGGGGGCGGCTTCCCGGGGCACCACGCTGGCAGGCCGGGTCACCGGGGCGGCTCCGTACGGGCCTCGGTACCGACGGTTTTTCACCCGACCGGGGCGGCCGTGGATCGGCGGAACCGGCGGGGTCGACAGGCTTCCGACCGTGCAGGATGGATACATGGATCTTCGAATCTTCACCGAGCCCCAGCAAGGGGCGACCTACGACACCCTGCTCACCGTCGCCAAGGCCACGGAGGACCTCGGCTTTGACGCCTTCTTCCGCTCCGACCACTACCTGCGCATGGGCTCCGTCGACGGCCTGCCGGGCCCCACGGACGCGTGGATCACCCTCGCCGGGCTCGCGCGGGAGACCAAGCGGATCAGGCTGGGCACCCTCATGACGGCCGGCACCTTCCGCCTGCCCGGCGTCCTCGCGATCCAGGTGGCGCAGGTCGACCAGATGTCCGGCGGCCGGGTCGAACTGGGCCTGGGGGCGGGCTGGTTCGAGGATGAGCACAAGGCGTACGGCATCCCCTTCCCGAAGGAGAAGTTCGCCCGCCTGGAGGAGCAGCTGGAGATCGTCACCGGCCTGTGGTCCACGGAGGTCGGCCAGACCTTCGACTTCGACGGCACGCACTACCGGCTCACCGACTCCCCGGCCCTGCCCAAGCCCACGCAGGCCAAGGTGCCCGTGCTCATCGGCGGCCACGGCGCGACGCGCACCCCGCGCCTCGCCGCGCGGTACGCCGTCGAGTTCAACATCCCCTTCGCCTCGATCGAGGACAGCGAGCGCCAGTTCGGCCGGGTCCGCGCGGCGGCCGAGGAGGCGGGACGCAAGGGCGGTGACCTGGTTGTACTCCAGCGTGCTGGTGGCCTGCGTCGGCAAGGACGACGCGGAGGTCGCCCGGCGCGCGGCGGCCATCGGGCGGGAGGTGGACGAGCTGAAGGCGAACGGCCTTGCGGGCTCCCCGGCCGAGGTCGTCGACAAGATCGGGCGGTACGAGGCGATCGGCGCGAGCCGCATCTACCTCCAGTGCCTGGACCTCGCCGACCTGGACCACCTGGAGCTGATCTCGTCGCAGGTGCAGTCGCAGCTGTCCTAGGCCAGGTGGCGGCCCCCCAGCCATGGCCGCCAGCCGTCCTCCAGCCGTGGCCACCAGCCGTCCTCCAGTCGTGGCCGCCGGGCGCACCCCCTCCGGTGCCCGGCGGCCACTCCCTCGGCCGGGCGCGGTCCTTACTGCCTGGCCGAGCGGCCGAAGAACTCCAGCTCGGCGATGGCCACCTGGCGGTTGTCGGCGGCGCCGTACGCGGAGCGCAGGATCAGCCGGGCGGTCACCGCGTCCCGTACGCGCACGTCGATCTTCTGGACGCCGCCGTCGTTGATCCGGCGGTGCATGGTGTGCTCCTTGCCCGCGGAGTCGCTGACCACCAGGTCGAACTCCATGGGCCTGGCCTGCTGGGCGGCCTGGGCGGTGCGGGGTGAGGTGCCCGGGGTGATGAGCAGGTTGAGCAGGTCGGTGGGCTGGCCGAAGTCGGCCTGAATCCACTGGCCCGCCGAGTCGCCCGCGTAACCCGTGCCCCACCAGGTGTTGGAGTAGCCGTCGAAGGCGAGCTTCGCCGGCTGCTTGGCGGTGGAGTGCGAGGCGCTGGAGCCGGTGGGGTGCACGGGCACCCGCTTGGCGAAGTGGTCCTGCACGGCGCGCGCGGCCGGGGGCCCGCCGAAGATGCCGCCGACCACCAGGCCGACGACGACCGCGGCGCCGACGGCGCGGGCGATCCAGCGGGTGCGGTCGCGGTGCAGGCGTGGCCGCTGACCGGCGTACGGGCCTTCGGCGGTGGGGGCGGCGGAGTCCTTCAGGGGCGTGGCGCAGCTGCGGCAGAAGTGGCGGCGGGCGGCATTGGGCGTTCCGCAGCCGCGGTACGGCGCGCCCGACTCCGGTTCGGCCGGCACGGCGGGCTGCCGTACGCGCGGGCGCGCCGCCTCGGGCCTGCCCGGCAGCACACCGCCCGGCGTCTCGGCGGGCGCGGCCCCGGAGGCCTCCGGCACGGGGACGAGCAGCGACCGGATGGCGGTGTCGGACATGCCGGACCCGGAGGAGGAGCCGCGCGGGGGCGTCACGCCACCGGAGGACGAGTCACCCCGTGCCGAGTCACCCCGTGCCGAGCCGCCCGGTGCCGAGCCGTCCGACGACGAGCCGCTCGCCGTGCGGGGCCGGTCGTGGACTCCGTGGGGCCGGTCGTCGGGAGCGGGACGGTGGTGTCGGCGGCGCCGGCGCGGGAGCGGACGCGGGGCCGGGGGTGGCGGGCGTACCCGGCTCAGGGCGGCCGGGGCGGACGGGGCCGACTCCGGGCGGGCGGGCCCGGAGTGGTCCGAGGCAT
>RBWT01000051.1 GCA_004010275.1 Streptomyces huasconensis | reverse complement strand
GGCTCCTCCTGCGCGGGGCGGCCGGAGGCGGCCGGGGCCTCCTGCCTGCGCCGGGGCGGCCGAGCCGCCCGCGTCGCCCGAGCCGTCGTCGATGACGGCCAGCTCGGCGCCGACCTCGACGGTCTCGTCCTCGGCGACCTTGATGGAGGCCAGGATGCCGGCGGCCGGGGAGGGGATCTCGGTGTCGACCTTGTCGGTCGAGACCTCGAGCAACGGCTCGTCGGCCTCGACGCGCTCACCCTCGGCCTTCAGCCAACGGGTGACAGTGCCCTCGGTGACGCTCTCGCCGAGCGCCGGAAGGGATACGGAAACCGCCATGGTTTCAGTTGCTCCTTACAAGAATTGCGGAAGTCTGGTCGTCGTCTCGTCGCGCCCGGAGACTGGGGTCAGCCGGAGACCGAGGTCAGTCGTGGGAGTGCAGCGGCTTGCCCGCGAGGGCCAGGTGGGCCTCGCCGAGCGCCTCGTTCTGCGTCGGGTGGGCGTGGATGAGCTGGGCGACCTCGGCCGGCAGGGCCTCCCAGTTGTAGATCAGCTGGGCTTCGCCGACCTGCTCGCCCATGCGGTCGCCGACCATGTGGACGCCGACCACGGCACCGTCCTTGACCTGGACGAGCTTGATCTCGCCCGCGGTCTTGAGGATCTTGCTCTTGCCGTTGCCCGCGAGGTTGTACTTGAGGGCGACGACCTTGTCCGCGCCGTAGATCTCCTTGGCCTTGGCCTCGGTGATGCCCACGGAGGCGACCTCGGGGTGGCAGTACGTCACCCGGGGCACGCCGTCGTAGTCGACCGGGACGGGCTTGAGACCGGCCAGGCGCTCCGCGACCAGCATGCCCTCGGCGAAGCCGACGTGCGCGAGCTGGAGGGTCGGCACCAGGTCGCCCACGGCCGAGATGGTCGGGACGTTGGTCTGCATGTACTCGTCGACCAGGACATAGCCACGGTCCATGGCGACGCCCTGCTCCTCGTACCCGAGGCCCTGGGAGACCGGGCCGCGGCCGATGGCGACCAGGAGGACCTCGGCCTCGAAGGTCTTGCCGTCCGCGAGGGTGACGCGCACGCCGTTCTCGGTGTACTCGGCCTTCTCGAAGAACGTGCCGAGGTTGAACTTGATGCCGCGCTTGCGGAACGCGCGCTCAAGAAGCTTGGAGCTGTTCTCGTCCTCGACCGGCACGAGGTGCTTGAGGCCCTCGATGACCGTGACGTCGGTCCCGAAGGACTTCCACGCCGAGGCGAACTCGACGCCGATGACGCCGCCGCCCAGGATGATCGCGGACTCCGGGACACGGTCCAGGGTCAGCGCGTGGTCCGAGGAGATGATGCGGTTGCCGTCGATCTCCAGGCCCGGCAGCGACTTCGGCACGGAGCCGGTCGCGAGGAGCACGTGGCGGCCCTGAATCCGCTGGCCGTTCACGTCCACCGAGGTGGGGGAGGAGAGTTTGCCCTCACCCTCGATGTACGTCACCTTGCGGGAGGCGACGAGTCCCTGGAGGCCCTTGTAGAGGCCGGAGATCACGTCGTCCTTGTACTTGTGGACGGCCGCGATGTCGATGCCCTCGAAGGTGGCCTTCACGCCGAACTGGTCGGCCTCGCGCGCCTGGTCGGCGATCTCACCGGCGTGCAGCAGCGCCTTCGTGGGGATGCAGCCGTTGTGCAGGCAGGTGCCGCCGAGCTTGTTCTTCTCGATCAGGGCGACGTCCAGGCCCAGCTGCGCTCCGCGCAGGGCCGCGGCGTAACCGCCGCTACCGCCGCCGAGGATCACTAGGTCGAAAACGGTGCTGGCGTCGTTCGCCACGTCACGTCCTCCATGCATGTGCGCCGTACGCCGGACCCCTCTGCGTGGGGGACGACCGGTCGGTCGGCTGGTATTCGGCCGCTCTTGTTTCGGCCCTTTGGTGGGGGCCCTGTCCTGCCGAGAACCCATCTTCGCACTTGTCGAGGGGCGGCGGGACGCCGGGCCAGGCTGTGAGACGTCCGATCAGCCGTCTCCAGCGATTCTGCCGCGTACGAATGTACGAATTTCGTTGTGGGCGAAATCGAGCAGGGCTCCGGACGTCTGTCGTCCGGAGCCCTGCTCGACGTACCCGGATCAGCCCAGGTCACCCGCGGCGGTGCGCTCCGCCAGACGGACCAGGGTGCGCACGGCGGTGCCGGTGCCGCCCTTGGGGGTGTAGCCGAACGGCGCGCCCTCGTGGAAGGCGGGCCCCGCGATGTCCAGGTGGGCCCAGATGATGCCCTCGCCCACGAACTCCTTCAGGAAGAGGCCGGCCACCAGGCCGCCGCCCATGCGGTCGCCCATGTTGGCGATGTCCGCGGTGGGGGAGTCCATGCCCTTGCGCAGCTCGGCGGGGAGCGGCATGGGCCAGGCCGGCTCGCCGACCTCCTCGGCGATCTCGTGGACCGACGTACGGAACGCGTCGTCGTTGGCCATGATGCCGAAGGTGCGGTTGCCGAGCGCCACCATCATGGCGCCGGTCAGCGTCGCCACGTCGACGATCGCGTCGGGCTGCTCCTCGGAGGCCTTGGCGATGGCGTCGGCGAGGACCAGGCGGCCCTCGGCGTCGGTGTTGAGCACCTCGACGGTCTTGCCGCTGTACATCCGCAGGACATCGCCGGGGCGGGTGGCGGAGCCGGACGGCATGTTCTCGGCGAGCGCCAGCCAGCCCGTGACGTTCACCTCGAGGCCGAGGCGCGCGGCGGCGACGACGGCGGCGAAGACCGCCGCGGCACCGGCCATGTCGCACTTCATGGTCTCGTTGTGACCGGCGGGCTTCAGCGAGATGCCGCCCGAGTCGTAGGTGATGCCCTTGCCGACGAAGGCCAGGTGCTTCTTCGCCTTGGAGTGCGTGTACGAGAGCTTCACCAGGCGCGGCGGGGCGTCCGAGCCCGCGCCGACGCCGAGGATGCCGCCGTAGCCGCCCTTGGCGAGCGCCTTCTCGTCGAGCACCTGCACCTTGACGCCGTGCTCCTTGGCGGCCGCGGTGGCGACCGCCGCGAAGGCCTCGGGGTCGAGGTCGTTCGGCGGGGTGTTGACGAGGTCGCGGGCGCGGTTCAGCTCCTCGCCCACGGCGGTGGCGCGCTCGATCGCGGCCTTGTACGCCTTGTCGCGCGGCTTGCCGCCGAGCAGGACGGCCTCGGCGAGGGGCGCCTTGGTGTCCTTGCCGTTCTTCTTCGCGGACTTGGTGTCGCCCTGGTCCTTGTAGGCGACGAAGGAGTACGCGCCGAGCAGCGCGCCCTCGCCGAGGGCGCAGATGTCGTCGGCGTCCTCGACGGGCAGCGCGAACGCGGCCTTCTTGACGCCGGTCAGGGCGCGCGCGGCGACACCCGCGGCCCGGCGCAGCGCGTCCGTGCCGTAGGTCTCGTCCTTCTCCGGGACCTCGCCGAGGCCGACCGCGACGATGACCGGGGCCTTGAAGCCGCCGGCGCGGGCAGCTTCGTCACCTCGCCCTCGCCGCCCGAGGCGCCGAGGGTCTCCAGGACGGACGCGAGCTTGCCGTCGTACGCCTTGTCGACGGACTCGGCGCCGGGCGCGACGACCAGAGCCCTCTTGGAACCAGAGCCCTTCGCGACACCGACGACGATCGCGTCGGCGCGCAGGCCGGACGCGGCGGCGGTGCTGAGAGTCAGAGCAGTCACGGTGGTGAGGTCCTCTTTCGCTTGAGTTTCGACGGGCTGTGGGGGGTGAGCCCGTCGCGAGCCTACGCCCGTGAGCGCTGCGGTGCGCCTGACTGTGCGTGTTCGATGCGGTGTCGCGAACGCCGGGATCTCGGCGCCCCGGGCGTCAGCCGAGCGCGAGCACCACGAGAGCGGTGGTCGCCGCGGTCTCCGCGAGGCCGCCGAAGACATCCCCGGTGACCCCGCCGAACCGCCGTACGCAGTGGCGGAGCAGCAGTTCGGCGGCGCCGACCGCGAGGACCACACAGGCCGCCGTCCGCGCCATGCCGTACGGCCCGAGCAGCGCGCCCGCGCCCGCGCCGCCGCGCCCGTGACGACCGCCGCGACCAGCAGCGCACGACCGCGCGGGACGACCCCGGCGACGGCAGCGCCGAGGCCGCCGGGGCGGGCCGGGGGCACTCCGGTGCGGGCGGCCAGGGTGAGGGCGAGGCGGGCGGCGGCGGCCGCGACGACTGGCGGCGACGGCGCCTTCCGTCCAGGACCGCTCGTACAGCTCGAAGAACACGGCGACCTGGGCGAGCAGCACGAAGAGCAGGGTGATGACGCCGAAGGGGCCGATGTCGGACTGCTTCATGATGCGCAGCGCCTCATCGGCGGGCTTGGCGCTGCCGAGGCCGTCGGCGGTGTCCGCGAGGCCGTCGAGGTGCAGGCCGCGGGTGAGGGCGGCGGGGACGGCCGCGGTCGCCGCGGCGGCGAGGAGCGGCCCGGCGCCGAGCAGCGTCAGGGCGCCGCCGAGGCCGGCCGCGCAGAGGCCGACCACCAGGCCCGCCAGGGGAGCGCACTGCATGCCCGCGCGCGCGGCCTCGCGGTCCCAGCGGTTCACCCTGACGGGGAGCGCGGTGAGGGTGCCGAAGGCGAAACGTATGCCGTCGGCAGGGGAGGTTCTGGACACCGCGGAAGGCTACCCCGGCACGTCTCCCGCCCTGCGGATCACTGCTCGCGGACAGAGGATGGCCGCATGGGTGACTGGTGGTACCGGAACGTCGTCGAGCCGGGGAAGCTGCCGCTGCTGCTCGCGCTGCTCTCCTTCGTCGGGTCGTTCCTGGTGACCCGGACGGTCACGCGGCTCATCCGGGCCGACAAGGGGCCCTTCCGGAACATCAGTTCGGGCGGCGTCCATGTCCACCACGTCGTACCCGGCATCTTCCTCATGCTGGTCGGCGGTTTCTGGGCGGTGGCCGCCGGGCGGCACGGCGCCGGGCCGCTGTACGCCGCCGTCCTCTTCGGGATCGGCGCCGGGCTCGTGCTCGACGAGTTCGCGCTGATCCTGCACCTCGACGACGTCTACTGGACCGAACAGGGCCGCAAGAGCGTGGAGGTCGTGATGCTCACGGCCGCCCTGGTGGTCCTGGTGCTCACCGGCTTCACGCCGTTCGGGGTCAACGACCTGACGACCGTCGAACGCCAGAACCGCGCCCTGCTCGCGCTGAACATCGGCGTCAACTGCGCCTTCGCCCTGATCGCGCTCTTCAAGGGCAAGCTGCGCATGGCCCTGATCGGCATGGTGATCCCGTTCGTCGCGCTGATCGGCGCCGTCCGTCTGGCCCGGCCGGGATCGGCGTGGGCGCGGCGCTTCTACCGCAACCGCCACCGGGCACGCGCGCGTGCGGGCCTGCGCGCCTTCCACCACGACCGCCGCTGGGCGAGCGCCGCGCCGCCGGTTTCAGGACTGGATCGGCGGCTTCTCGCCGACCCGAAGCCGCTCCCCGAAGCGGACGCCCCGGAGCGCCGGCCGCCGCCCCGGTGACGCCGGGCGGTGACCGCGCACAGCACCAGCACCGCCGCGATCGCCGCCAGGTGCTCCTTGCCCGCGAGGTTGTCCTTGACGACGACCTCGACGACCATCAGGGCGGCGACCAGGGCGCCCGTGACGTACGCCCGGTGCCGCCAGCACACGTACACCGCGAGGCCCACGACGGCGGCGGACGGGCCGGTGTCGACGACGCGCGCGTCGGAGGCGGGGAGCCCGATGGGGTGGCCGGGGCCCAGCTCGATGCCCACGCGCGCGTAGAGCGTGCCGGCGAGCGTGGCCGCGTACCCGACGAGGAGCGTGCGCCACCAGCCGAGGCAGATCTCGGCGATCCCGAAGACCAGCAGGATCTGCGCGAGCGCGCCCCACACGGGCAGGTCGAGCGCGGGTACGAAGAGGGAGAGCGGGGTGCGCACCAGGGCGAGCCACAGCGGGTCCTCGGCGCGCACGGAGCCGATGTTCTGCACGAACTGGTAGCCCCAGGGCTGGTTCTGCACGTACTGGAAGAGGGCGGTGAGGCAGACCGCCGCGAGCGTCATGGGCACGGCACGCCACCGGCGGGCGGCGAGCCCGTCGCGCACGGCGGAGAACAGCGGTCTCCACTCGGCGCGGGCGCGGCGGGCCAGGGTGCTCATCGTCTCGACTCCAGATGTTTGCGGTGCAGCAGCTTCGGCAGGCCCGGCGCCTCCAGGAAGCCCTCCGCGCGGGCGGCGGCGATGCCGATGCGCGGCAGGTCGCCGCTCTTCTCGAAGAGGAGGAAACGGGGTTCCCAGATCGGCCGGTACTTGGCGTTGGCGCGGTAGAGGGACTCGATCTGCCACCACCGGGAGAAGAAGCCGAGCAGCGACCGCCACAGGCGCAGGACCGGCCCCGCGCCGAGCCGCGAGCCACGTTCGAAGACCGAACGGAACATCGCGAAGTTGAGCGAGACCTGCGTGATCTGGATCTCGGGGGCGCGCTGGAGCAGTTCGATGACCATGAACTCCACCAGGCCGTTCTCGGAGTCGCGGTCGCGCCGCATCAGGTCCAGGGAGAGCCCGTGCAGCCCCCACGGCACGAAGGAGAGCAGCGCCCGCAGCTCCCCGTCGGCGTCCGTGCACTCCAGCATCACGCACCGCCCGTCCGCGGGGTCGCCGAGCCGCCCGAGCGCCATCGAGAAGCCGCGTTCGGTGGCCCCGTCGCGCCAGTCGTCGGCACGGCGCAGCAGCTCCGCCATCTCCTCGGGCGGGATGTCCTCGTGGCGGCGGACACGGACGGTGTACCCGGCCCGCTTGACGCGGTTGTACGCCTGGCGGACGGTGCGCATGGCCCGCCCCTCCAGGCGGAACTCGGCGGTCTCCACGATGGCTTCGTCACCCAGCTCCAGGGCGTCCAGGCCGTGCCGGGCGTAGATCGTGCCCGCTTCCTCGCTCGCGCCCATCACGGCGGGGAGCCAGCCGTGCTCGCGGGCCTCGGCGAGCCACGGCTCGATCGCCCCGGGCCAGGCCTCCGGGTCGCCGATGGGGTCGCCGGAGGCCAGGGAGACGCCGCTGACGACGCGGTACGCGACCGCCGCCTTGCCGGTCGGCGACCATACGACGCTCTTCTCGCGGCGCAGCGCGAAGTAGCCGAGCGAGTCGCGGTCGCCGTGCCGGGCGAGCAGCGCGCGCAGCCGCTCCTCGTCCTCCTCGGTGAGCGGGTCGACGGCCCTGCGGGAGCGGAACGCCGCGTACAGGACGGCGCAGAGCAACAGGGCGCTCAGGACGTTGATGGAGACGTTGACCCAGCCGGGCGTGGTGATGCCTTCGAAGCGCCGGTCGTCGGCGGCCAGCGAGACCAGGCGCATGGTGCCGTAGCGCCACCGGTCGAGGAAGGTCGAACGGGCGTCGTCGTGGGCGCGGTTGGTGACGGTGACCAGCAGCGCGGCGATCAGCGAGGTCACCAGGAGCCCGCCGGCCGCGACGGCCGACGCCAGCTTCGGGTTGGACCGGTCGCCCTTGGCGTAGAACTCGCGGCGCCCGACGACCAGCGCCGCGACGAAGGCGGCGGTCAGGACGAGGGAGATCCAGTTCTGCGCGTACCGCCGGACCTCCGGGAAGCACATGACGAAGGCGAAGAGCAGCAGGAAGAGCCCGCTGAGCACGAGGTTGAGAATCCACGCGGCGCGCTTGCGGCGCCGCATCGTGATCGCCAGGAACATCGTGAACGCCCCGGACGCGAAGCCCGCGGTCAGCAGGTACGGGGTGAAGTAGTCCTCCGTGTTGTGCTGCCGCAGGTCCTGCCCCAGGGAGACCCAGACCGCGCTGAGGAAGTTGATGAACGTGACGGCGCGGAGGTACCAGACGGTGAAACCGGCGGCGCGGCGCTCTGTGACGGTCCGTGGCTTCCGAGGTTCGGCGACGACCTGCTCAACTCCCATGAAAAGGGATCATATGGGCAAGATCGCCGTGACCGTTCCGCGCCGCCTGACACCTACTGCGCGGGCTCCGCTTCCGCCGCTTCGGCTTCCGCCGCGGGGTCCGTGGCGGGGTCCGTGACAGTGGTTCGTTCCGGTAGTTCCGCCGACAAGGCCGCGGCGGCCTGCACCAGGGGGAGGGCGAGCAGGGCTCCGGTGCCTTCGCCGGTCTTGAGGCCGTGGCCGAGGAGGGGTTCGAGGGCCATCCGGTCCAGCGCCTTGGCCTGCGCGGGCTCACCGCTGTCGTGGCCCGCGAGCCACCAGTCCGGTGCCCGGAAGGCGATCCGCTGGGCCACCAGCGCCCTCCGCCGACGCGACCACGCCGTCGAGGATCACCGGTGTACGCCGCACTGCGCACTGCAGCAGGAAGCCGGTCATCGCGGCCAGGTCGGCGCCGCCCACCGTCGCGAGCAGTTCCAGCAGGTCGCCGAGGACGGCCGGGCCCGCCGCAGGGCGTCCCGCACCGCCGCGCACTTGCGCATCCACGCCAGGTCGTCGATGGCCTCGCCGCCCCGCCCGGTCACCACGGACGCGTCGGTGCCGCAGAGCGCGGCGATCAGCGTCGCGGCGGGCGTCGTACCGCCGACGCTCACATCACCGAGCACGACCACATCGGTACCGGAGTCCGCCTCCTCGTCGGCGACCGCCATGCCCGCGCGCATCGCCCGCTCGGCCTCCTCGGCGCTCAGCGCGTCCTCGATGTCGATACGCCCCGAACCGCGCCGCACCCGGTATCCGGCGACCTCCGCGGGCAGCTCGGCCGGGTCGCAGTCGAGCGCCATGTCCACGACGTGTACGGCACGTCGAAGCGGCGCGCGAGCACCGCCACCGGGCTCTCACCGGCGAGCACGGCCCGTACGAGAGTGGCGGCGCTCCCCGCGGGCCGCGCCGAGACCCCCAGCTCGGCGACCCCGTGGTCCCCGGCGAACAGCACCACGCGCGGCCGCTCGACGGGCCGGACCGGCACCGCGGACTGGGCCGCCGACAGCCACACGCCCAGCTCGTCGAGGCGGCCCAGGGCTCCGGGCGGCAGGGTCTGCCGCTCCCTGCGCTCCTCGGCGTCGCGGCGCACCCCGCCGTCGGGCCGCTCGATCAGGTCGGTGAAGTCGTCGAGATTCAGCGAGCTCATTCGCCGAACAGTACCGGCAGGCCGGGCGCCGGTGTTCGAACGCCCTGAGGGTCACGCCGAGGGACGCCCGCGCGGCGTGGCGGACCCCCGGACGGTTACGGCATGTACCCCATTGGGCACATAACGTCATTGCCGGACCCAACCCACCCAAGCCGCCCCTTCAGGAGGACGCCCATGGACGTGGCCCCGCGGGTCACCGACCGACGCTCCGCCTACCTCGCCGCCCTCGCCCAGGGCACCGAGCGGTTCCACGAGCCCCGCCGCCCCGACTGCCCTGGTGCGGCTCCCCGCGGCTGCGGCTCCGGCTGCGCACCACCGACCTGGTCCAGCACAAGCCGGGCACCTTCCGGCTCGACCAGTGCGGTGACCTGCGGCACTGTTTCCAGAACCCCCGCCTCACCACCGAAGGCCTCGCCTTCTACCACCGCGACCTCTGCCACCGGGAGGGCCTCGGCGGCCTGGCGGGACCCGGCGGGCTCGGCGGCCTGCGGGGGATCGGCGGCACCGGCGGCAGAGCGCTCGGCAGACTCCTCGGCGCCAGACCCACCGACCGGCGCCACCTCGCCCGCGCCCGCGCGCTGTGCGCGTTCGACGAACCCGAGTGCTGGCTCGACGTCGGCACCGGCCGGGCCCTCTTCCCGGCCCTGGCCAAGCAGCTCCTCCCGTACACCTCCTTCGACGGGCTCGACCCCGGCAAGGGCATCGAGGTCGCCGTGCGCCGCGGCCGGATCGAGGAAGGCCACCGCGGCACCCTCACCGGGCTCGCGGACCGGCTCGCCGGCCGCTACGACGCCCTGAGCCTCTTCCACCAGCTGGAGCGCAGCCCCGACCCGCGCGCCGAGCTGCGGGCCGCGCGGACCGTGCTGCGCCCCGGCGGCCACCTGATGATCGAGGCCCCCGACCCCGGCTGCCGCTACGCCACGCTGCTCGGCAAGTGGTGGCCGTCGTACTCCCAGCCCCGGCACCTGCACCTCGTGCCGCTCGCCAACCTCCGCGCGGAGCTGGCGGAACTCGGCTTCACGGTCGTGCGCGCCGAACGCCGCGCCTCGCACGTGCCCGCCGACCTGAGCGGGGCGCGCGCGCTCTTCCTCGACGCGGCCTGCCCCGGGCCGACGTCCCCTGGCGCGCCAGGCCCGCGCCCCGGATCGGCCTCACGATCCGCCGCGCCGCGTGGTGGGCCGCCGTACCGGTGCTCACCCTCGCCCAGCTCCTCGACCGGCTCCTGGCCCCGCTGCGCACCCGCGTCGGCTTCTCCAACACCTACCGGGTCATCGCACGCAGGGGCGAGGACGGCTGACGCGAAGGGCGGGGCCGGGTCAGCCGCGCAGCGGCAGCGCCTGTCCCGCCACGACGAGCAGCACGTGCTCGCACTCGGCGCGAACGCCGCGTTGAGACGGCCCAGTTCGTCGCGGTAGCGGCGGCCCGACGCGGTCGCGGGCACGATGCCGGAACCGACCTCGTTCGAGACGCAGACCACCGTGCGCCGGGTGGCGCGCACCGCGTCCGCCAGCTCGGCGACCCGCCCCCTCAGCCGCCGCTCGCCGCCGCCCGCCCACTCGGCGTCGTCCCACGCGTTCACCTCGTCCATGACGTGGGTCAGCCACAGCGACAGGCAGTCGATGAGCAGCGGCGACCCGTCGTCGGCCAGCAGCGGCACCAGGTCGCAGGTCTCCGCCGTCCGCCACGAACCGGGACGCCGCTCGCGGTGCAGGCTCACCCGGTCCGCCCACTCGGCGTCGCCGTTCCTGGTCCCGCCCGTCGCGACGTACAGCACTTCGGGGAAGGCCTCAAGGCGCCGCTCGGCCTCCACCGACTTGCCCGAGCGGGCGCCGCCGAGGACGAGGGTGCGGCGCGGCACGTCGGGTACGTCCTCGTAGGCGCCGACGACCAGCGTCGTCCCGTCCGGCACGGCCCGCGCGCCCGCCGCCGCGAGCCGCCGCGTCAACTCCCCGCCCGGCGGCGCCCCGTGGCCGATGTGGACGGCGATGACATCGGTGGTGGGCCCGACGGCACCGGCCGCGCGCAGCCGGGCGAGCCCGTCGGGGCGCCCGAGGACATCGGCGAGGACCATCTCGTACGCGGCCCGCCCGCCGTCCGCCCCGGTGAAGCCGAGGCCGAAGCCGTTGCCGTTGCCGTCGGCGAGCCCCGCGGGGGCGCCGCCCGGCGGCAGGTACAGCAGCCGTTCGCCGTCCGGCCCCGTCACCTCGTACCCCGAGCCGGGCACGTCCCAGCGCCACCGCGCGCACCCGGTGGCCGGTCAGCGTCGCCAGCTCCCGCCCGTCGGCGACCCGCCCGGGCTGCGGCAGACCGGCCGGGACCTCCACGGCGGGCCCGTCGTGCGGATGGGAGAGCAGGACCTGGCGCACACCGCCGAGCGAGTGCCCCGCGCGGGCCGCCGCGAGGGCCGCGCGGGCGAGAGGTCGAGCAGCAGGACGCCGTCCACGAGGAGCGCGGTGGCCGCGCGCGCCGCCTCGCCGAGGGCGGTCGCGCAGACCGCGCAGGGGCAGTCGGGGGAGGGGCAGCCCCTCGGGGGCACCGGGTGCCGAGCAGAGTCAGTTCCACACGAAGATCCTCCCGCGTCGGGTCCGGCGCCGCGCGCCCGGCTAGGCTTCAAGCGGATTCAGGCGGCTTCCAAGCCGCTCAGGGACCCTCGGGAGGCTGACGATGGCAGCATGGACGTGGCGGTTCGAGAAGGCGGACGGGACGGAGGTCCAGCCCGCGCTGACCCCGGAGGAGTTCACCACCCAGGGGGACGCCGAGTCCTGGATCGGTGAGTACTGGAAAGAGCTGGCCGAGGGCGGCGCCGATCAGGTCAGTCTCTTCGAGGACACGGACAAGATCTACGGCCCGATGAGCCTGCACGCGCAGGACCCGGCGTAGCGGCACGGTCTGATACGGGTGAGGCGGCGACCGGAACTCCGGCCGCCGCCTCACTCTTGACGTCTCCGAACCGACCGGGCGTTAGCCCACCCACTCCCGGAGCAGCTTCTCCCGCTCCGCGGCCCGCGGGGTTCCGCCCTCCCAGGTGCGGCCCCACTCCGACATCGCGGCGAGCGTCGTGGACATCGTCGCCCGCGCCCTCCGTCAGGCGTGACAGCAGGGCGCGGGAGAGGTCGACCTCAACCGGGGGGTAGCCGACGGCCGCGGCGGAGTACGCCAGCAGGTCGAGGTCGCCGCCGGCCGACGCCACGCGCAGCGTCATCAGCGGCGGGGTCTCCTCCGTCGGGCCGGTGACCATGGGCACGGCAAGGTTCATCACCGTCCCCACAGCCAGGTTCTTGACCGCGCCGATCTTCCGCAGCAGGGACTTCACGGGGACGTCCGTCACCGTCAGGGCGCGCACGTCCTCCCACAGCCGCAGGCCGGACTGCCCGTCGCCGAGGGCCACCACGCCCTCGGGGGTCAGCCGCACCCCGGGGGCGAGCCCGGACGGCTTCGCGCCCACGTACACATCGCCCTGGGCGATCCAGAAGAGGCCCACCATGGCCATGCGTCGCTCACTTCTCCCCGCCGACGGCACCGCCGCCGGATTTTCCACGTCAAAAGTCCGGGCTCCGTGGTGCGTGGCCCGGGTCCCGTGATCCGCGTGCCGCTCCCGCTAGTCCCGCACCCCGCACAGATGAAGCAGCGCGGCGACCCGCCGATAAGGGTCGGTGCGCCCGGCCCGCTCCTCGGCGGCCAGCAGTGCTTCCAGCTCCTCTTGCGGGGGCAGCGGCGCGCCGTCGGGAGCGTTGTCCGTGAAGATCCGCACGCCGTACCAGGCCTGGAGCGGCGCCGCGATCCCCGCCAGCGTCGCCGAGAGCGCGTCGAGCCGGTCGGCCCGCACGTCGAGGTCCAGGCGGTTGCGGTACGTGACGGTGTCGAAGGCGGCGAGGGCGCCGCTCCAGTCCCCGTCGAGCCCCGGCCGCATGGCCAGCGCGTCCGCGTTCCGCACGAGGAGGGAGAGCAGCCCGCCGGGGGCGAGCATCCGGGCGAGGCCCGCGAGCAGGGCGTCGGGCTCCTCCACGTACATCAGTACGCCGTGGCAGAGCACCACGTCGAAGCTGCCGGGCGTGAAGTGCGCCCCGGTCTGGTGGCCGTCGCCCTCGACGATGCGCACCCGCCCCTGGATGCCCTCGGGCTCCCGGGCGAGCGCCTCATGGGCGGCGGCGATCATCGTGGGGTCCTGCTCGACCCCGGTCACCTTGTGTCCGGCACGGGCCAGCCGCAGCGCCTGGGTGCCCTGGCCCATGCCCACGTCGAGCACCCGCAGCCGCTGCCCCACGGGGAAGCGCGCCACTATCTGCTCGTCGAGCTGCCGGGCCACCAGCTCCTGCCGCACGGCGTCGCGCAGTCCGCCCAGCTTCTCCAGCCAGGCCCTGGCCCCGCCGGTGAATGCGCTCAGGGCCGCTCTCCGCGCTTGACCTGGGGCTTCGGCAGCCGCAGCCGGCGCATCTGGAGCGTACGCATCAGGGCGTAGGCGACGGCGCCCTTCTTGTTGTCGTTCGGGAAGCGCTCGGCCAGGCGCTTCTTCAGGCGGAACGCGGTGGCGACCGAGTCCAGCACGATCAGCACGATCACGATGAGCCAGAGCAGCAGCGCGATGTTCTGCAACTGCGGTACGCGGACCATGCTCAGGACGAGGATGATCACCGCGAGCGGCAGGAAGAACTCGGCGATGCAGAAGCGCGAGTCCACGAAGTCGCGCGCGAACTTGCGCACCGGACCCTTGTCACGGGCGGGCAGGTACCGCTCGTCACCGCTGGCCAGTGCCTCGCGCTGCTTCGCCATCTGCGCGCGGCGCTCGTCGCGCTGCCGCTTCGCCGCCTCCTTGCGCGTGGTCGGCGTATTGGTCACGCTGCGGCGCTGCGACTGTGCCATGGCGCGCTTGGGGGTGGGGCGGCCCTTCGGGGCCTGCGGGTCACGGGGCTGCTTGGAGTCGGTCACCGGCGCCTGCGCGGCCGGGGCCTTCTCTTCCTTGGATCGGCTACGGAACACAAAATCCAAGGGTACGTGGTGCGGGGGCATGGACCGCCGCCCGACGGGGAACGATCCGGCAACGCCGGGCGTCTTGATTTATGTGCCTAAGGGGACGTAGCAGGCGGTATCCCAGCCGACTCGGAGCCGACTCGGAGTCCGGCCGGGTGCCGGTTCGGGGTCGGCTCAGGGTCGGTTGACGGGGGAGCACCTACTCCCTACGCCGGAGCAGGGCCGGACGCAGTCGTCCTTGGGGATGAGCGCATCCGCCCGCGAACAGTGCGGTAATGGATGCAGGGCCCGTACTGTGGGTTCTGAGCAGTACCTGGAGCTGGAAGTCCGTCAGAAGGGGGCGCGCGAAGCCCATGAGCGGTGTCATGAAGCGTATGGGGATGATCTTCCGCGCGAAGGCGAACAAGGCCCTTGACCGGGCCGAGGACCCGCGCGAAACCCTCGATTACTCGTACCAGAAACAGCTGGAGCTGCTGCAGAAGGTGCGCCGCGGCGTCGCCGACGTGGCAACCTCCCGCAAGCGTCTGGAACTGCAGCTGGCCCAGCTCAACAAGCAGTCGTCCACGCTCGAGGACCAGGGCCGCAAGGCCCTCGCCCTCGGCCGTGAGGACCTGGCCCGCGAAGCGCTCTCCCGCCGGGCCGCGCTCCAGCAGCAGGTGACGGACCTGGAGACGCAGCACCAGACGCTCCAGGGCGAGGAGGAGAAGCTCACCCTCGCGGCGCAGCGCCTCCAGGCCAAGGTCGACGCCTTCCGTACGAAGAAGGAGACGATCAAGGCCACGTACACCGCCGCGCAGGCGCAGACCCGCATCGGCGAGGCCTTCTCCGGCATCTCCGAGGAGATGGGCGACGTCGGCATGGCGATCCAGCGCGCCGAGGACAAGACCGCGCAGCTCCAGGCGCGGGCCGGCGCGATCGACGAACTGCTCGCCTCCGGTGCCCTCGACGACTCCTCCGGCCTCGCCAAGGACGACATCCAGTCCGAGCTGGATCGCCTCTCCGGTGGTACTGATGTAGAGCTGGAACTCCAGCGCATGAAGGCGGAGCTCGCGGGGGGCTCCAGCAGCGGCCAGCAGGCGATCGAAGGCGGCGAGGGCCGTCCCCAGGCGCAGCAGCAGCCGCAGGACACCCCGCGCTTCGACAAGCAGTAGCTCACGTCCGAGGAGGGCGACATGATCGTACGGATCATGGGGGAGGGCCAGGTGAAGCTGGCCGACAGCCACTTCGCCGAGCTCAACAAGTTCGACGACGAACTGCTCGAGGAGATGGAGAGCGGCGACGCCGCCGGCTTCCGCCGCACGCTCCACGCGCTCCTGGACAAGGTCCGGGAGCTGGGCGAGCCCCTCCCCGACGACGCCCTGGAACCCTCCGAACTGATCCTCCCCGCCCCGGACGCCACCCTGTCCGACGTCCGCGACATGCTCTCCGACGACGGCCTCATCCCCGGCTGACCCACCAGAGGACTGCGCGCCCAGCCACAGAAAACGCCGAGGCCGACTGAAGCCGCCCGCAAGCGCGGGGGAACTGCGCGACCAGCCACAGAACACCCGCAGAAAACGCCGAGGCCGCATGAGGCGCCCCGTAAGCGCGGGGAACTGCGCGCCCAGCAGACGACACCGCAGAATCCCCCAAAGTCCACAAAAGGCCCCACCCCGGCCGGAGGCCACCAAGGCCCACCCCCACAAACCGCTCAGGCCCCCGCCAAGGCCCCGTACCGTTTGCCCCGTGACCACTCTCCTACGAGGCCGCGGCTGGGCCCGAACACACCCGCTGGCGGTCGACGCGGCGCTCGCCTCCGCCGTCCTCGTCTGCATGGTCATCGGCTCCTTCGCCGAGCCCTACGGAGAGCACGGCCCCACCTGGGGCACCCGCACCCCCGGCCTGCCGAGCCTGCTCCTGATGGCCGTCGGCGCCCTCGCGCTGGTCTTCCGGCGCCGCGCCCCCTGGACGGTGCTCGCCGCCACCTGCGCCGCCTCCCTCACGGAGCTGCTCACCGGCCAGCCCCGCGCGCCCGTCGTGATGTGCGCGGTGATCGCGCTCTTCACCGTGGCCGCCACCACCGACCGCTCCACGACCTGGCGGATCGGCGTGGTCACCATGGCGGGCCTCACCGGCGTCGCGATGCTCTCCGGGCCGCTGCCCTGGTACGCCCAGGAGAACATCGGCATCTTCGCCTGGACCGGCATGGCCGCCGCCGCGGGCGACGCGGTGCGCAGCCGCCGCGCCTTCGTGGACGCCATAAGGGAGCGTGCCGAGCGGGCGGAACGCACCCGAGAGGAAGAGGCCAGGCGCCGCGTCGCCGAGGAGCGGCTGCGCATCGCCCGCGATCTGCACGACGTGGTCGCCCACCACATCGCCCTGGTCAACGTGCAGGCGGGCGTCGCCGCGCACGTCATGGACAAGCGGCCCGACCAGGCGAAGGAGGCCCTCGCGCACGTCCGTGACGCCAGCCGCTCCGCGCTGGGCGAACTGCGCGCCACCGTCGGCCTGTTGCGGCAGACCGGCGACCCCGAGGCGCCCACCGAGCCCGCCCCCGGCCTGCACCGCCTCGACGAGCTGGTCGAGACGTTCCGCAACGCCGGCCTGCCCGTCGAGGTCGCGCTCGGCCAGGTCGCCTCGACCTGCCCGCGGCCGTCGACCTCGCCGCGTTCCGGATCATCCAGGAGGCGCTGACGAACGTACAGAAGCACGCGGGGCACGATGCCAAGGCCGAGGTCAGCGTCGTCCGCGTCGGCCCGAACGTCGAGGTCACCGTCATCGACGACGGCCCGGGCCACGGCAAGGCCGGCGACGGCGCCCCGGAGCCGAACACCGACGGCGGCGGCCACGGCCTGCTCGGCATGCGCGAGCGCGTCACGCCCCTCGGCGGCAGCTGCACGGCCGCCCCCCGCTACGGCGGCGGCTTCCGCGTCCATGCGATCCTGCCCGTCATCACGGCAAAGGGAGGGACCGCGTGACGATCCGCGTACTGCTCGCCGACGACCAGGCGTTGCTGCGCAGCGCGTTCAAGGTGCTCGTCGACTCCGAGCCCGACATGGAGGTGGTCGGCGAGGCGTCCGACGGCGCTCAGGCGGTGCGGCTGGCCAGGTCGGAGCGGGCCGACGTGGTCCTGATGGACATCCGCATGCCCGGCACGGACGGGCTCGCCGCCACCCGGCAGATCAGCGCCGACCCGGCCCTGGCCCACGTACGCGTGGTGATGCTGACGACCTTCGAGGTCGACGAGTACGTGGTGCAGTCGCTGCGCGCGGGCGCCTCCGGGTTCCTCGGCAAGGGCGCGGAGCCCGACGAGCTGCTCGGCGCCATCCGCATCGCGGCGGCGGGCGAGGCGCTGCTCTCCCCGGTGGCGACCAAGGGGCTGATCGCCAAGTTCCTCGCGCAGGGCGAGGGCCCGGACGGCGAGGGGCCGGTGCACGGCGAGCGGCTGAACGCGCTCACCACCCGCGAGCGCGAGGTCCTCGTCCAGGTCGCCGGCGGCCACTCGAACGACGAGATCGCCGAACGTCTCGAAGTCAGCCCGCTCACCGTGAAGACCCATGTGAACCGCGCGATGGCGAAGCTGGGCGCCCGCGACCGCGCCCAACTGGTCGTCATCGCCTACGAATCGGGCTTGGTGCGGCCGCGGGCGGAGTGACGTAGGGGGTGACGTAAGGGGCGCCCGCTATGGCGGACGCCCCTTACCTCGTGGACGGACGGCGACGCTACGGCAGCGCCAGCATCCGCTCCAGCGCCAGCTTCGCGAACTGCTCGGTCTCCCGGTCCACCTCGATCTGGTTGACGAGGTTGCCCTCCGCCAGCGACTCCAGCGTCCAGACCAGGTGCGGCAGGTCGATGCGGTTCATGGTCGAGCAGAAGCAGACCGTCTTGTCGAGGAAGACGATCTCCTTGTCCTCCGCGGCGAAACGGTTCGCCAGACGGCGTACGAGGTTCAGCTCGGTGCCGATGGCCCACTTGGACCCGGCGGGCGCGGCCTCCAGGGTCTTGATGATGTGCTCGGTGGAGCCCACGTAGTCGGCGGCGGCCACCACCTCGTGCTTGCACTCCGGGTGCACCAGGACGTTCACGCCCGGTATCCGCGCGCGGACGTCCTCGACCGACTCCAGCGAGAAGCGCCCGTGCACCGAGCAGTGCCCGCGCCACAGGATCATCTTCGCGTCGCGCAGCTGCTCGGCGGTGAGCCCGCCGTTCGGCTTGTGCGGGTTGTAGACCACGCAGTCGTCGAGCGAGAAGCCCATGTCGCGCACGGCGGTGTTGCGGCCCAGGTGCTGGTCGGGCAGGAAGAGCACCTTCGTCGACCCGGGCTGGCCCTGGTCGTAGGCCCACTCCAGCGCGCGCTTGGCGTTCGACGACGTACAGATCGTGCCGCCGTGCTTGCCGGTGAACGCCTTGATGTCGGCCGAGGAGTTCATGTACGAGACGGGGACGACCTGCTCGGCGATGCCGGCCTCGGTCAGCACGTCCCAGCACTCGGCGACCTGCTCGGCGGTGGCCATGTCGGCCATCGAGCAGCCGGCGGCCAGGTCGGGAAGGACGACCTTCTGGTCGTCCGTCGTCAGGATGTCCGCGGACTCGGCCATGAAGTGCACACCGCAGAAGACGATGTACTCGGCGTCGGGCCGGGCGGCGGCGTCGCGCGCCAGCTTGAAGGAGTCACCGGTCACATCCGCGAACTGGATGACCTCGTCGCGCTGGTAGTGGTGGCCGAGGACGAAGACCTTGTCCCCCAGCTTCTCCTTGGCGGCCCGGGCACGCTCCACCAGGTCCGGGTCGGAGGGGGACGGCAGGTCGCCGGGGCACTCGACGCCGCGCTCGCTCCTGGGGTCGGCCTCGCGGCCGAGCAGCAGCAGGGCGAGCGGCGTGGGCTGGACATCAAGCTCCACGAGATCCCCGGGGGACTGGGCGGTGGTCACGACGACACCTACCCTTTCTCTTCTGCAGACGAGTTTTCGTCTAATTGACGCTATCTATCATAACCGGTTCACGTCAGTTTGACGATGGCCATAGTGTCGATGTGACGCATTCGCCGGACCCCCTTGCCGCAGGCTGGTGCCCCGGGAAAAACCATGTGCGAGCATGAAGGGGTAAGACGTAAGCGCTCGGCCCGGAATGAATCCGCGGCCCCGCCGGTTGCAACCGTCGGCAAGCAGTCTCCGTACAACCCGGGAGAGAAGCAGATGTCCGTATCGGACGAGACCACCACCGTGAGCGACGGCATCCTCCTGTCGGACGCCGCCGCGGCCAAGGTGAAGGGCCTGCTGGAGCAGGAAGGCCGGGACGACCTGGCGCTGCGCGTCGCCGTCCAGCCCGGTGGCTGCTCGGGCCTGCGCTACCAGCTGTTCTTCGACGAGCGCTCGCTCGACGGCGACGTCGTCAAGGACTTCGACGGCGTGAAGGTCGTCACCGACCGGATGAGCGCTCCCTACCTGGGCGGCGCCTCCATCGACTTCGTCGACACCATCGAGAAGCAGGGCTTCACGATCGACAACCCCAACGCCACGGGCTCCTGCGCCTGCGGCGACTCCTTCAGCTAAGCCTGTAGGGACAGACGTACGAAGGCGGCGGCCCCCCGAAGCTCGGGGGGCGCGCCTTCGTGCGTCTTCGTGCGTCACTTCCGCCGTACCGTCTCGCCCGTGGCGTCCACGACCTTGCGCTCGCCCAGCGGCTTGTCCAGGGTGACGGTCTTCGAGAGTTCCTTGGCGACCATGATGCAGACCTGGTCCTTCTGCTTGGTCTCCGTGACCGAGACGGTCACGCGGTCGCCCTTCTCGCGCGCGGACGCGGTGTACTCGGCGCAGGCGCTGCCCCAGAAGTGCACCGTCAACGACGTGCCGTCCGCGCTGTAGGACTCGACGCGCGCCGAGCGCTTCTCGCCCGGCTCCTCGGGGGGCGCCGGGGTGCCGGAAGTCCCCGGCGACCGCAGGTACTCGGGGGCCACCGCAGGATGCGTCACCGTGAACGCCTCCCGCGCGCCCTGCGGCTTCACCTCGAACAGCCAGGACGGCACCAGCGTCTGCCTGCCGTCCACGTGGTGCGTGGCGAGCCCGAAGGTGGCGCCGTGCACCGCCACCGGCCGCGGCTTCGCCGGCGCGGACGAGGGCTCGCAGGGTGCCTGCTTCGCGCCGCCGCCCTCCGTCTTCGTGCTGTCGTCGGCGTGCGGCACCGGGGTCGCGCAGCCGCCGATGCCGACGCGCCCGCCACCGGCGGACGAGTTCAGCCGGTCCAGGGTCTGGCGGGCGCTGATCACGGGGTACCGGTCACCCTTCACGGGCGCCTTCAACTGACCGCTGCCGCCCACCACTTGGCCGTCCGAACCGACCTGGATGCCGGTCGACCAGCCATAGGTGGGCAGACCGCCCACCTTCGGGTCGGCGTTCACCACCCGTACGGCGCCCATCAGTTGGCGTGCGTCCAGCTTCGCGTCGTCCTGGCCGAGCGCCTTGAGGACCGGCGCCGCGGCGGCCTTGGCGGCCTTCTCCCCGACGGCGTCGCCCAGCTCGCCATGGGGCGCCGTGGAGCTGCTCGAACAGGGCTTGCCCTTGGGGCAGTCGTCCGTACCGCCCAGGCCGTGCCGGGCGAACGTCCAGGTCCCGGGCGCCTGCTTGTTCACCTGGAGCGAGGGGCCCGAGCCGTCCTTGTCCTGCTCCACCCGCCAGACGCCGTCCCGCACCGTCGGCGTACCGGAGAGGCCGAGCGCCTCGGCCAGCGCGCGCACCTCGCCCCGGGTCACCTCGCCGCGCGCGTGATGGTCGTACGCCGCCTTGGGCCCCTCGGGCAGCTCGCCGGTCGCCTGGTACGTCACGCCGTTCGGGTCGGGCTCGCCGGGCGCGATGCCGGCGGTGCCGCCACCGGTCACCGCCGCCGGCCTCCATAGCCGTCCAGCGCGAGCGGCGGCGGTGGGCCGCCGTCTCCCGCCGGGGCGCCGTCGCTGCCCTGACCGCCGCCGCTGCCGGACGCGGTCGTCGCGAAGTACGCGCACCGCCGCCGATCAACAGCACGGTGGCCGCGACCGAGGCGACGGCGAGGCGCGCACGCCTTCGCTGCGGCTCGGCCGCCTCATGGACGGATCGCTCGGTGCTCACCGCATCGCTCCTTCGACTGCGCTGCTGTCCCCGGAAGCCCACGGCCGGGCTTCGGGCTACGTAGTACGTGTTCCCCGTGACGGGGGACAGCGATGGGACGCGGCGGGGGAGCGGACGGTTCCCCCGGCGTGCGCCGGGGCCCCGGGGCCGGTCTCCCTCAGTCGCCGTACTCGGACATTTCGTCGAGGAGCCGCGCGGAGGCGGGCGGCACGGTGACGCCGTGGATCAGGGACGGCGGCACCGGAGCGGTGGCGGCCGCGGCGGGCACCACCCAGTGCGGAGCCATGCGGGCGCAGTCGCCGCGCAGCGTCTCCATGCTCTCGGGGGCTTCCGTGGAAAGCCTGTACGCACGCTTCATGACGACATCCTTCGAGATAACGGCCATAACGGCACCGTACGCATCGGGCCGCTCACGAAAAAAGACCTACTATCGGGTAGTTTTGCCACTTCAGGCAGGGTGGCTCGACCCGATAGCGTGAACCGTCAACCCCGCCTCTCCTCCACAGGAGCATTCAGCCGTGCGTATCGCAGTCACCGGCTCCATCGCCACCGACCACCTGATGACCTTCCCCGGCCGCTTCGCCGACCAGCTGGTCGCCGATCAGCTGCACACGGTCTCCCTCTCGTTCCTGGTCGACAACCTCGACGTCCGCAGGGGAGGCGTGGCCGCCAACATCGCCTTCGGCATGGGGCAGCTCGGCACCCGCCCGATCCTGGTCGCGCCGCGGGCGCCGACTTCGACGAGTACCGCGCCTGGCTCGACCGGCACGGCGTGGACACCTCCTCGGTCCGGATCTCCGAGACGCTGCACACCGCCCGCTTCGTCTGCACCACCGACGCCGATCACAACCAGATCGGCTCCTTCTACACGGGCGCGATGAGCGAGGCCCGCCTCATCGAGCTGAAGACGGTCGCCGACCGCGTGGGCGGGCTCGACCTCGTCCTCATCGGCGCCGACGACCCGGAGGCGATGCTCCGGCACACCGAGGAGTGCCGCACCCGCGCGATCCCCTTCGCCGCGGACTTCTCGCAGCAGATCGCCCGCATGGAGGGCGAGGAGATCCGCACCCTCCTCGACGGCGCCACCTACCTGTTCTCCAACGAGTACGAGAAGGGCCTCATCGAGTCCAAGACCGGCTGGAGCGACGCCGAGATCCTCTCGCGCGTCGGCCACCGCGTCACGACCCTCGGCCCCGGCGGCGTACGCATCGAGGCCACCGGCCAGGACCCGATCGAGGTCGCCGTCCCGGCCGAGGAGGCCAAGGTCGAGCCGACCGGCGTGGGCGACGCGTTCCGCGCGGGCTTCCTGTCGGGCCTCGCCTGGGGTGTCTCCCTGGAGCGCGCCGCGCAGGTGGGCTGCATGCTCGCCACCCTGGTCATCGAGACCGTCGGCACCCAGGAGTACGAGCTGCGCCGCAGCGACTTCATGGACCGCTTCACCAAGGCGTACGGCCACGAGGCCGCCACCGCAGGTCCGCGCGCACCTCGGCTGATCACGAGAGCCGGCGGACCACGTACGCGCTGCCCCGGTCCGCCGGTCGCTCACCCACGTACTCGTGCTCGCGCATCTGGCACCACGCCGGGATGTCGAGCCGCGCCGCCTCGTCGTCCGCGAGGACGGTCACCGTGCCGCCGACCGGGACGTCCCCGATGACCTTCGCCAGCTCGATCACGGGCAGCGGGCACCGCTTGCCGAGCGCGTCGACGACGAGCGACGCGCCTTCGGCACGAGCCTCCGCCGCGACCGGGGCGCCCAGCTTCTCCCGGACCCCGGCGACGGCGCCGGGCAGCACGTCCAGGAACCGCTCCACCTCCGCGGCCTCGGTGCCGAGCGGCAGCGAGATCCGGACGTTTCCCTCGCTCAGCACGCCCATGGCCTTGAGGACGTGGCTCGGAGTCAGCGTCGAGCTGGTGCACGACGACCCGGAGGAGACGGAGAACCCCGCCCGGTCCAGTTCGTGCAGCAGGGTCTCCCCGTCGACATAGAGACAGGAGAAGGTGACGAGGTGCGGAAGCCGCCGCACCGGATCGCCCACCACCTCCACGTCCGGCACCAGCGCGGGCACCCGCGCCCTGATCCGCTCCGTCAGCTCCGCAGCCGCGAGCGCTCGCGGCGGCCTCGGCCCGCACCGCCCGCAGCGAGGCGGCCGCCGCCACGACGGCCGGGATGTTCTCGAACCCGGCGGCGCGCCCCGACTCCCGCTCGTCGGCGGGACCTTGCACGGCGAACCGCACCCCCTTGCGTACGACGAGAAGTCCGACCCCCGCCGGCCCGCCCCACTTATGGGCGCTGCCGGTCAGCACCGACCAGTCCCCGTCGACCGGCCCCCAGGGCAGCGACTGCGCCGCGTCCACCAGGAGCGGCACCCCGGCCGCCCGGCAGGCCGCCGCCACCTCGGCCACCGGCTGCTCGGTGCCCACCTCGTGGTTGGCGGACTGCAGACAGGCGAGCGCGGTGTCCTCGCCGAGCCCGGCCGCGTACGCCGCGGGTCCACGGCCCCGCCCCGGTCCACCGGCACCTCGGTGACCTCCCCGCCCGCGGCCTCGTGCGCCGCGGCCGAATGGAGCACCGACGAGTGTTCGACCGCCGACACGATCAGGTGGCGTCCGGCGCGGCGCCGCCCGGCGAGCGCCCCCGCGATCCCGGAGTGCACGGCGCGCGTACCGGAGCGAGGTGAACACCAGCTCGTCGGTCCGGCACCCCACGGCGTCGGCGGCGGCCTCCCGCGCCGCGTCCAGCAGCATCCGGGCCCGCCGCCCCTCGCGGTAGAGCCGCGCCGGGTCGGCCCACCCCTCGTCGAGCGAGGCCTGCAGGGCCTGCCGGGCAACGGGATGAAGGGGAGCGGAGGAGGCAGCATCGAAATAGGGCACACCTCAACGCTAGACGCCCCGAAGGGGCGCGGGGAACTGCTCGCTCAGCCCCTACCGGTCCGCACCCGCGGACCCTCAGATTCCGCCGAGCTCCTGGGCGCCCCGACCCCCCGTCAGAAAGCGGCAAGGGGCGCCACCCCACCCTTCGGAGTGACCCGCGGCGCGTTAGGCACCCTCCCCGCGCGACCCCAAAATGCGTCCAGTAGGGTTTGGTCCGCATAAACATCCAAACCCCTGCCCGACGCAGGGCGGCGACCGACCAGCGTGAAGGCCGCAGCCGACCGCGCGGGCGAGACTCTCGGGAAGGCGCTACGTGAGTCCCAACGGCTCCGACCGCTCGTCGCGGCGCCCGATGCGGCGGAAGCTGCCGCAGGTGCTGACTGCGGGCCTGATCCTGGCGACCGCCACCGGTTGCACATACAAGGATTTCCCCCGCCTTGGAATGCCCACCCCGGTAACGGAAGAGGCTCCGCGGATTCTCTCCCTCTGGCAGGGCTCGTGGGCGGCAGCGCTCGCCACGGGCGTGCTGGTCTGGGGTCTGATCCTGTGGAGCGTCATCTTCCACCGGCGCAGCCGCACCAAGGTGGAAGTCCCTCTCCAGACCCGCTACAACATGCCCATCGAGGCGCTGTACACGGTCGTCCCCCTCATCATCGTCTCCGTGCTCTTCTACTTCACGGCACGTGACGAGTCCAAGCTCCTGGAGCTCGAAGACAAGCCGGCCCACACGATCAACGTGGTCGGCTACCAGTGGAGCTGGGGTTTCAACTACGTCGAGAACGTCCCGGGCGCCGGCAACGCCAACGCCAGGACGTCCAAGGACCTGGAAGCCATCCCGGACAAGTTCCGCAAGGACTTCCCGGCGAAGGCCAACGGCGTCTACGACGTCGGCGTGCCCGGCGACCGGAACCCCCAGAACGGCAATCCGGGCCCGACCCTCTGGCTCCCCAAGGGCGAGAAGGTCCGCTTCGTCCTGACTTCGCGTGACGTCATCCACTCCTTCTGGGTGGTGCCGTTCCTCATGAAGCAGGACGTCATTCCGGGCCACACCAACGCCTTCGAGGTGACCCCCAACAAGGAGGGCACCTTCATGGGCAAGTGCGCCGAGCTCTGCGGCGTCGACCACTCCCGGATGCTCTTCAACGTCAAGGTCGTCTCTCCCGAGCGCTACAAGCAGCACCTCGAGGACCTGGCGAAGAAGAACCAGAAGGGTTACATCCCGGCCGGCATCGAGCAGACGCCCCACGAGAAGAACCGGGAGACGAACAACCTGTGAGCATCCTCAACGAACCCCAGGGTGCCGCGGCAGCACCAACGGACTCGTACGAGAACGAGCTGCCGGTCCGGCGCAAGCAGCCGGGAAACCTCGTCGTCAAGTGGATGACCACCACTGACCACAAGACGATCGGCACGCTCTATCTGGTCACGTCGTTCGCGTTCTTCTGCATCGGCGGAGTGATGGCGCTCTTCATGCGCGCCGAACTCGCCCGCCCGGGCTCGCAGATCATGTCGAACGAGCAGTTCAACCAGGCGTTCACGATGCACGGCACGATCATGCTGCTGATGTTCGCGACGCCGCTGTTCGCCGGTTTCGCGAACTGGATCATGCCGCTGCAGATCGGCGCGCCCGACGTCGCCTTCCCGCGGCTGAACATGTTCGCCTACTGGCTCTACCTGTTCGGCTCGCTCATCGCGGTCGGCGGTTTCCTCACGCCGAACGGCGCGGCCGACTTCGGCTGGTTCGCGTACGCGCCGCTCTCGGACGCCGTGCACTCGCCGGGTATCGGCGGCGACATGTGGATCATGGGTCTGGCCTTCTCCGGCTTCGGCACGATCCTCGGCTCGGTCAACTTCATCACCACGATCATCTGCATGCGCGCGCCGGGCATGACCATGTTCCGCATGCCGATCTTCACCTGGAACGTGCTGCTGACGGCCGTCCTCGTGCTGCTGGCCTTCCCGGTCCTGGCCGCCGCGCTGTTCGCCCTGGAGGCGGACCGCAAGTTCGGTGCCCACATCTTCGACGCGGCCAATGGCGGCGCCCTGCTGTGGCAACACCTCTTCTGGTTCTTCGGCCACCCAGAGGTGTACATCATCGCGCTGCCGTTCTTCGGCATCATCTCCGAGGTCATCCCGGTCTTCTCCCGCAAGCCGATGTTCGGCTACATGGGCCTGATCGGCGCGACCATCGCCATCGCCGGTCTGTCGGTGACGGTGTGGGCGCACCACATGTACGTCACAGGCGGCGTGCTGTTGCCGTTCTTCTCCTTCATGACGTTCCTGATCGCCGTACCAACAGGCGTGAAGTTCTTCAACTGGATCGGCACGATGTGGAAGGGGTCCTTGAGTTTCGAGACCCCGATGCTCTGGGCGGTCGGCTTCCTGATCACCTTCACCTTCGGTGGTCTGACGGGCGTCATCCTGGCCTCGCCGCCGATGGACTTCCACGTCTCGGACTCGTACTTCGTGGTGGCGCACTTCCACTACGTGGTCTTCGGCACCGTCGTCTTCGCGATGTTCTCCGGCTTCCACTTCTGGTGGCCGAAGTTCACCGGCAAGATGCTGGACGAGCGCCTGGGCAAGATCACCTTCTGGACACTGTTCGTGGGCTTCCACGGCACGTTCCTGGTCCAGCACTGGCTGGGCGCCGAGGGCATGCCGCGTCGTTACGCGGACTACCTCGACGCCGACGGCTTCACCGCGCTGAACACGATCTCGACCATCAGCTCGTTCCTGCTCGGCCTGTCGATCCTGCCGTTCTTCTACAACATCTGGAAGACGGCGAAGTACGGCAAGAAGATCGAGGTCGACGACCCGTGGGGCTACGGCCGTTCGCTGGAGTGGGCGACGTCCTGCCCGCCGCCGCGGCACAACTTCCTCACGCTGCCGCGCATCCGCAGTGAATCGCCGGCCTTCGACCTGCACCACCCGGACATCGCCGCCCTCGGCCAGCTCGAGAACGACGGGCAGAAGGACACCGCGCTGTTCGGCGGCGACAAGGAGGCCGCGAAGTGAAGATCCAGGGCAAGATGTTCATCTGGCTGAGCGTCTTCGTCCTCGCCATGGCGATCGTCTATGGCGTGTGGTCGAAGGAGCCGGCCGGTACCACGGCGCTCTTCCTGGCCTTCGGCCTGTGCATCATGATCGGCTACTACCTGGCCTTCACGGCCCGGCGGGTCGACGCCTCCGCACAGGACGACAAGGAGGCCGACGTCGCGGACGAGGCCGGCGAGGTGGGCTTCTTCAGCCCGCACAGCTGGCAGCCGCTCTCGCTGGCCGTCGGTGGCGCGCTCGCCTTCATGAGCATCGCCATCGGCTGGTGGCTGCTGTACTTCTCCGCCCCCCTGCTGCTCATCGGTCTGTGGGGCTGGGTCTTCGAGTACTACCGCGGCGAGAACCAGACCCAGTGAGTCTGTAGTTCGAAGCGTACCGAGGGGCCCGGACACTCCGTCAGGAGAGTCCGGGCCCCTCGGCGTGTCGCGCTTGACACCCGGACGGGTCATTCACCGCGCCGGACCGGGTGAACGTCCATACCGTGAGTTCATGAGCCACTCACCGCGAATCCGCACGGTACTGAGCTGCACGACGCTGGTGGCCGCCCTCGGCGCGGGGGCCACGGCCTGCGGCTCCGACAGCCACCCGCTCTCGGCGAAGCCGTACGACGCGGCCGGCCACGTCGCCTTCAACGGCCCTGTCGGCAGCAAGAAGGCGGACCCGGACAAGCCCCTGGAGGTCACCGCCCAGGGCGACGACGCGCGCATCACCGATGTGACGGCGACGGACGCGATGGGGCGGTACCTGGCGGGCGAACTCTCCGCCGACGGCTCACGCTGGCACAGCACCGCGCCCCTGGCGGCCGGCGCCCACTACACGGTGCGGGTGAGCACCGAGGACGACGACGGGGCACCGGGCCGCAAGGTCCTGACCTTCGACACCGGCGCCCCGGGAAAGAAGAAGCGGCTGAAGGTGACCTTCGGCCCCGAGGCGGGCAAGTACGGCGTCGGACAGCCCGTCATCGCCTCGCTCAGCGCCCCGGTGAAGGGCAAGGACGCCCGGGCGACCGTCGAACGCTCCCTCAAGGTGCGCTCGGTGCCCGCGGTCGAGGGCGCCTGGCACTGGGTGGACAGCGAGACGCTGCACTACCGCTCCAAGGAGTACTGGCCCACCCACGCCACGGTCAACGTCTCCAGCAACCTGGGCGGCATCAAGGTCGGCGACCGGCTCTGGGGCGCCGAGACCAAGCCGCTGAAGTTCACCACCGGCGACCGGATCGAGGCGGTGACGGACGCCTCGTCCCACTGGATGACGGTCTACCGCAACGGCGAGGAGATCAACTCGATCCCGGTGACCACGGGCAAGCCCGGCTACTCCACCCGCAACGGCGTCAAGGTCGTGCTCGGCAAGGAGTACTCCGTACGCATGACCAGTGCCAGCATCGGCGCCTCGGACTTCTACGACAAGCAGGTCTACTACGCGACGCGGGTCACCGACTCCGGTGAGTACGTGCACGCCGCGCCCTGGTCGGTCGGCTCGCAGGGGTACGCCAACACCAGCCACGGCTGCATCGGCATGAACACGGGCAACGCCGCCTGGTTCTACGAGACCGTGCGGCAGGGCGACCTGGTGCGGGTGATCAACAGCGCCGGGGAGGACATGCCCACCTTCGGCAACGGCCTCGGCGACTGGAACATGAGCTGGAAGACGTGGCGCAAGGGCAGCGCGCTGCTCTCCGGCGCCGAGGAAGGCCCCTCGGCGCTCGACGCGGCCCGACAGCGGCCGCACGTCTAGCCCGGTGCCCCGGAGCGGCACAGGAGCCCCAGGACGGCACAGGAGCCCCAGGACGGCACAGAACGGCGCGGGGCCCCGCGCCGAGGCGCCGGGCCCGCTGTGCGCTCCGCAGGACCCGTCAGGCTTCCACGGCCCGCTTGCTGCGCAGCAGGGCGGCCAGGGCGTCCGCGAACTCCACCGGATCGACCGGAAGGGTCACCGCCGCTTCCGCGCGGCTCCAGGTGGCCAGCCAGGCGTCCTGCGGGCGCCCGATGAGCAGCAGCACGGGCGGCGCGCGGAAGATCTCGTCCTTGATCTGACGGCACACGCCCATGCCGCCCGCGGGCTTCGCCTCACCGTCGAACACACAGACGTCGACGCCGCCCCCGTCCAGCTCCTTGAGGACGGCGGGCAGGGTCGCGCACTCGATGAACTCCACCTCGGGAACGTCCGCCGCCGGCCTGCGTCCGGCGGCCAACCGGACCTGCTCGCGGGTGCTCGCGTTGTCGCTGTAGACCAGCACCGTCGCGGTCGGCTGCATTGTTCCTCCAGATCATCGAGCTGAGCTGTGCCGTCGTGGGATCGGGAACCGATGCGCGGATGCTACTCCTCCCGACACCCCGTCAACAGCGGTTCGGACAGGCCTCCGATGGGCCATACGGGCAGGACACACCCCACAGACACTCCGAACAGCACCCCCCGGGGTGAGGGCGGGATAAGCGACCGACATAATGTCGGTCGTGGCGACAGCAACGACAGTAGATACAGGGCACGCGCACCCGCCGGTCAATCGACCGAACCTCACCAGCGTCGGAACCATCATCTGGCTGAGTTCCGAGCTGATGTTCTTCGCGGCCCTCTTCGCGATGTACTTCACCCTGCGATCGGTGACAGGTCCTGATCACTGGAAGGAAATGGCCTCGGCCCTTAACTTCCCGTTCTCGGCGACGAACACCACCATCCTGGTGCTCTCCTCCCTCACGTGTCAGCTCGGCGTCTTCGCCGCCGAGCGTGGCGACGTGAAGAAGCTCCGGATGTGGTTCATCGTCACCTTCATCATGGGTGCGATCTTCATCGGCGGTCAGGTGTACGAGTACACCGAGCTGGTCAAGCACGAGGGCCTCTCGCTCTCGTCCGACCCCTACGGCTCGGTCTTCTACCTGACCACCGGCTTCCACGGACTGCATGTGACAGGCGGCCTGATCGCCTTCCTGCTGGTCCTCGGCCGCACCTATGCGGCCAGGAAGTTCACCCATGAACAGGCGACCGCAGCCATCGTCGTGTCCTACTACTGGCACTTCGTCGATGTGGTCTGGATCGGCCTCTTCGCCACGATCTACATGATCAAGTAATCGGCGGAGGTCGCTCACGCGACGTACCGACATATTCCAGAAGCATCGACGCAGAAGATCCTGACACCGGGGTAATCCGTGAAAAAGCTCTCCGCACGACGACGCCATCCGCTGGCGGCGGTCGTCGTCCTACTCCTCGCGCTGGCGGCCACCGGGGGGCTGTACGCCGCGTTCGCGCCGGCGGACAAGGCGCAAGCCGATGAAACCGCCCAGTCTCTCGCCATCGACGAGGGCAAGAAGCTCTACGCCGTGGGCTGCTCCAGCTGCCACGGAACCGGCGGTCAGGGGTCCTCCGACGGTCCGCCGCTGACGGGCGTGGGCGCCGCGGCGGTCGACTTCCAGGTCGGCACCGGGCGCATGCCGCTCCAGCAGCAGGGTGCCCAGGCGCCCAAGAAGAAGGTCATCTACACCCAGGCCCAGATCGACCAGCTGGCGGCGTACATCGCGTCGCTCGGCGCCGGTCCCTCGGTCCCGACCGAGAAGCAGTACAGCCCCAAGGGGGCGGACATCGCCAAGGGTGGCGAGCTGTTCCGCACCAACTGCGCCCAGTGCCACAACTTCACCGGTGAAGGTGGCGCGCTGACGCACGGCAAGTTCGCGCCGTCGCTCGAAGGTGTCTCTCCGAAGCACATCTACGAGGCCATGCAGACCGGCCCGCAGAACATGCCGTCCTTCCCCGACACGACGATGCCGGAGAAGGAGAAGAAGGAGATCATCGCGTACCTCGACGCGGTCAACGGCGAGAAGACCCAGAGCCCTGGCGGTCTCAAGCTGGGTGGCCTGGGGCCGGTCAGTGAAGGCCTCTTCGGCTGGATCTTCGGTCTCGGCTCGCTGATCGCGGTCGCCGTGTGGGTCGCCGCTCGGACCGCAAAGGCCAAGAAGTCATGAGTAGCCAAGAGATTCCAGAAGAGAACCTGCCCTCCAAGCAGGAGACCGAGCCCCAGCACGGCTCGGTGGTGGTCCCGGACGACAACCCGTTCGCCGACCCGGGCCTTCCGCCCCACAAGCACCGCATCCAGGACATCGACGAGAAGGCCGCCCGGCGTTCCGAGCGTGCCGTCGCGTTCCTGTTCACGCTGTCGATGCTGGCCACCGTCGGCTTCATCGCCGCGTTCGTGACCATCCCGGCGGACAAGAGCATCTTCGTCTGGCCGATCGGGCACATCAGCGGTCTCAACTTCGCCCTGGGTCTGACCCTGGGTCTGGCGCTCTTCTGCATCGGCGCGGGCGCGGTCCACTGGGCCCGCACCCTGATGTCCGACGTGGAGGTCGCCGACGAGCGGCACGCCATCGAGGCCCCGGCCGAGGTCAAGGCCAAGGTCATGGCCGACTTCCGGGCCGGTGCCGAGGAGTCGCAGTTCGGCCGGCGCAAGCTGATCCGCAACACGATGTTCGGCGCGCTCGCCCTGGTCCCGCTCTCCGGCGTCGTCCTCCTGCGCGACCTCGGTCCGCTGCCCGAGGACAAGCTCCGGCACACCAAGTGGGCCAAGGGCAAGAAGCTCGTCAACATGAACACGCACGAGCCGCTGCGTCCCTCGGACGTGCAGGTCGGTTCGCTCACGTTCGCCATGCCCGAGGGCATGTCGGAGCACGACCACGACTTCCAGACCCAGATCGCCAAGGCCGCCCTGATGATCGTCCGGATTCAGCCGGAGGACATCAAGGACAAGCGCGAGCTGGAGTGGTCGCACGAAGGCGTCGTGGCCTACTCCAAGATCTGCACCCACGTGGGCTGCCCGATCTCCCTGTACGAGCAGCAGACGCACCACGTCCTCTGCCCGTGCCACCAGTCCACCTTCGACCTCTCCGACGGTGCCCGAGTGATCTTCGGCCCCGCTGGTCACGCCCTGCCGCAGCTGCGCATCGGTGTGAACGAGGAGGGCTACCTCGAGGCGCTCGGCGACTTCGAAGAGCCCGTCGGTCCTGCCTTCTTCGAGAGGGGCTGACCTGATGAGCAGCGACAACAAGAAGAAGGCACCCGCCGGCGAGCGGGTGGCCGACTGGGCCGACGGCCGTCTTGGGATCTACTCCCTGGCCAAGGCCAACATGCGCAAGATCTTCCCGGACCACTGGTCCTTCATGCTCGGTGAGATCTGCATGTACAGCTTCATCATCATCATCCTCACGGGTGTGTATCTGACGCTGTTCTTCCACCCGTCGATGAACGAGGTGGAGTACCACGGCAGCTACGTCCCGATGCAGGGCCAGCTGATGTCCGAGGCGTTCAACTCGACCATGCACATCTCCTTCGATGTGCGCGGTGGTCTGCTCATCCGGCAGATCCACCACTGGGCGGCGCTGATCTTCATCGCCGGCATGTTCGTGCACATGATGCGCGTGTTCTTCACGGGCGCCTTCCGCAAGCCGCGTGAGGTCAACTGGCTCTTCGGCTTCCTGCTGTTCGTCCTCGGCATGTTCACCGGTTTCACCGGTTACTCGCTACCGGACGACCTGCTCTCCGGCACCGGTGTGCGCTTCATGCAGGGCGCGATCCTGTCCGTCCCGGTCGTCGGCACGTACCTGTCGATGTTCCTGTTCGGCGGGGAGTTCCCGGGCGGCGACTTCGTCGCGCGGTTCTACTCGATCCACATCCTGCTGCTGCCGGGCATCATGCTGGGCCTGATGGTGGCGCACCTGATCCTGGTCTTCTACCACAAGCACACGCAGTTCGCGGGCCCCGGCAAGAGCAACAAGAACGTCGTCGGCATGCCGCTGCTGCCCGTGTACATGGCCAAGGCCGGAGGCTTCTTCTTCCTGGTCTTCGGTGTCATCGCGGCCATCGCGGCGATCGCCTCGATCAACCCGATCTGGGCGCTCGGCCCCTACCGTCCGGACCAGGTGTCCACCGGCGCCCAGCCCGACTGGTACATGGGCTTCGCCGAGGGTCTGATCCGTGTCATGCCGGGCTGGGAGATCAACCTCTGGGGCCACACGCTGGTCCTCGGCGTCTTCATCCCGCTGGTGATCTTCCCGCTGATGCTCGCGGCGATCGCGGTCTACCCGTTCATCGAGTCCTGGGTCACCGGGGACAAGCGCGAGCACCACATCCTGGACCGCCCGCGCAACGCGCCGACCCGTACGGCCTTCGGTGTCGCGTGGGTCACCGCGTACATGATCATGCTGCTCGGTGGCGGCAACGACATCTTCGCCACGCACTTCCACCTGTCGCTGAACGCGATCACCTGGTTCGTCCGGATCTTCTTCTTCGTCGGACCGGTCATCGCCTTCATCATCACCAAGCGGATCTGCCTGGGCCTCCAGCGGCGCGACAGGGACAAGGTGCTGCACGGCCGCGAGTCGGGCATCATCAAGCGCCTGCCGCACGGTGAGTTCATCGAGATCCACGAGCCGCTCGACCAGGGGCAGCTGCACACGCTCACCGCGCACGAGCAGTACAAGCCGCTCGAGATCGGCCCGACGGTCGACGAGAACGGCGTCGAGCGCAAGGTGTCCGGTTCGCAGAAGCTCCGGGCCAAGCTCTCCAAGGGCTACTACGGGGAGGACAACCAGATCCCCAAGCCCACCGCCGAGGAGTACAAGGAGATCACCAGCGGCCACGGCCACCACTGATCACCTTGCGGCTCTACGAGCCCTGACCTCCTGATGGTCGCCACGGTGAGAGCCCCGTCCAGTTCATGGACGGGGCTCTTTGCCGTCCCGGCGGCTGGATAGGGTGGACCCACCCGACGTGTCGGGCACTTTCCTCCCCAGGCAGACGAACACCAGGAGCGGCCATGAGCGCTGTGACCCCCGCAGGAGGCACGACCGCGGCGGGCCGTTCCTGGCCCGACGTCCTGAACGGCCTGCTCGACGGCCGGGACCAGAGCGCCGACGACACGGCGTGGGCCATGGACCGCATCATGCGCGGCGAGGCCACCGACGCGCAGATCGCCGCATTCGTCGTCGCGCTGCGGGCCAAGGGCGAGACCGTGCAGGAGATCACCGGTCTCGTACGGGCGATGTACGAGCACGCCAACGTGATCGAGGTGCCCGGCGAGACGGTCGACATCGTCGGCACCGGCGGTGACGGCGCCAAGACCGTCAACATCTCCACGATGTCCGCGATCGTCATCGCGGGCACCGGCGCGCGGGTCGTCAAGCACGGAAACCGCGCCGCGTCGTCGGCCAGCGGGGCGTCGGATGTGCTGGAGAAGCTCGGCGTCAACCTCCAGCTCACGCCGGAGCGGGTCGTCGAGGTCGCCCAGGAGGCGGGCATCACCTTCTGCTTCGCCGTGAAGTTCCATCCCGCGCTGCGGCACGCGGGCGCCGCGCGCAGCCAGCTCGGCATCCGGACCGTCTTCAACCTCCTCGGCCCGCTCACCAACCCGGCCAGGGTGCGGGCCCAGGCGGTCGGGGTCGCCGACGCCCGGATGGCCCCCGTCGTGGCCGGTGTCTTCGCCGAGCGCGGGAACTCCTCCCTCGTCTTCCGCGGCGACGACGGACTCGACGAGCTGACGACCACGTCCACCTCACGGGTGTGGATCGTGCGGGACGGCCAGGTGCGCGAGGAGGCCTTCGACCCCCGCGACGTGGGGATCGACCTGGTGCCCGTCGAGGCGCTGCGGGGCGCCGACGCCGCGTACAACGCCGAGGTCGCCCGGCGGCTGCTCGACGGCGAGAGCGGGCCGGTGCGCGACGCCGTGCTGCTGAACTCCGCGGCGGCGCTGGTCGCCCTCGCCCCTGACCGACGCGCCGCTGACCGAGCAGATCCGCGCGGGCATGGCGCGGGCGGCCCACTCGATCGACTCCGGTGCCGCGAAGCAGGCCCTGCAGCGGTGGGTGGCGGCCAGCAACCGCTGAGCCTTCCGCCCGCCTCCCGTTCACCCGTGTGACGTACGGCGCAGTCCGGATTCTGGACTGCGCCTTGCGCGTCGAAGATCGTGTGGCAGGATGCTGGGCAGGTCATGAGTGACAGCGACTACGGCCCCGGCCCGCTGTCCGGCAACCCTCCGTCCGTGGCGGGGTGCCCCGGGTGAAGACCAGGCCGTACGCAGCGAGGCGTATGGCAAGCGCGGACCCCTGGACATCGGTGAATGTCACAGCCCTGGGGTCCTGGTCCTCAAGGGAGCAGTCTCGTGAGCAAGCGAATGTGTTAGGGCCTCGGCGCCCCTCTTCCGCACACCTTTCTCTTTTCATCACTGCACCGCCGTACCCCTGTCGTACGCGTGTCGGCGCAGTGAACTCACTTGCCTCTTACGGGAGTTCGCCATGTCCGTGTCCGCTGTGTCCGCCGTTCCCGCCACTGCCGCCGACTCGTCCGTCTGCGCCCCGCTCGCCGTCCTCGGCCGCGACGTCACCGTGCCGCTGGTCACCGGCGGCGAGGTGACGTACGCCGCGCTCGACTACGCCGCGAGTGCCCCCGCGCTCCAGCGGGTCTGGGACGACGTGGCCGCCTACGCCCCGTACTACGGCAGCGTGCACCGCGGCGCCGGTTACCTCTCGCAGCTCTCCACCGACCTCTTCGAGAACTCCCGTACGACCGTCGCCGAGTTCCTCGACTGCCGCGAGGGCGACCAGGTCGTCTTCACCCGCTCCACCACCGACTCGCTGAACCTCCTCGCCGCCGCCCTGCCCGCCGGTTGCGAGGTCTTCGTCTTCGAGACCGAGCACCACGCCTCGCTCCTGCCGTGGCGGGACGCCCGCGTCACCTACCTCGACGCGCCGCGCACCCCCGCCGAGGCCGTGCACACGCTGGAGCGCGCCCTCGCCGACCGCGATCCCTACGGCCCGGCCCTGGTCTGCGTCACCGGCGCCTCCAACGTCACCGGGGAGCTGTGGCCGGTGCGGGAGCTGGCCGCCGCCGCGCACGCGCACGGCGCCCGGATCGTCCTCGACGCCGCGCAGCTCGCGCCCCACCACCCGCTCTCCGTACGGGAGTTGGACGTCGACTGGGTCGCGTTCTCCGGGCACAAGCTGTACGCGCCCTTCGGCTCGGGCGTGCTCGCGGGTCGCTCCGACTGGCTGCGGGAGGCCGAGCCCTACCTCGCGGGCGGCGGCGCCTCGCGGAAGGTGACGCGACGCCCCCAAGGAGGCGGGCGGGGGGCGTGGACGTGGAGTGGCACGACACCGCCGCCCGGCACGAGGCCGGGTCGCCGAACGTCATCGGCGTGTACTCCATCGCCGCCGCCTGCAAGGCGCTCACCGAGGCCGGCTTCGACGAGCTGGTCGCCCGCGAGCAGCACCTGATCCGCACGGTGCGCGAGGGGCTGGCCGAGGTGCCCGCCGTGCGGGTGCTCTCCCTCTTCGGTGACGACGCGCCGCGCGTCGGCGTCATCTCCTTCGTCGTCGACGGCTGGAACAGCTCGCACTTCGCCGCCGCGCTCTCCGCCGAGTACGGCATCGGCGTACGCGACGGCCTGTTCTGCGCCCACCCGCTGGTGCGCACCCTGCTCGGCGGCGAGTCCGACGAGCCGGGCGAGTGCGGTGCCCCCGAGGCCGCGCCCGGCGAGAAGTCGCTGAACGCGATCCGTGTGAGCTTCGGCGCGGGCACCCCCGACGAGCACGTCGAGCGGTTCGTGCGCGCCGTCAAGGAGCTGGTGGCCGACGGCGCGCGGTGGAACTACCGCACCGAGGACGGGCGTTGCGTGCCGGACACCAGCGCCGCCGCCTGACCGGCCGGCAGCCGTGACCCCAGCTGGATCATCCGTGGAGCCCGCACCGCGTGGGCGCCGGCGCCGATCGTGCCCGCGAGGACCAGGACCGACCGGCCGTCCCGCTTCGCGCGGTGGGTCACCTGGGCGGGGGTTTTCCCGTACCGCGTCCGCCTTCGCGGTGGGAGAAGACCACGAGAGGAAGGGTGGACGGGGCCCCTCTTCCTCCGGATGAGCGGCAGATGAGGAAACCTTCATCGAGGACCCGCGTCGAGCCGCCCGGGCGTGTCTACGAGTCGAGGCCGATTGCGAACGCCGCCTCCAGGTCGTGCTGGGAGTACGTGCGGAACGCCACGTGCGTGTCGGTCGCCTCCACGCCCGGGATCTTGCTGATCCGGCCGGGGATGACGTCCGCGAGGTCGTCGTGGCGCGGCACCCGCACCATCGCGATCAGGTCGTACGTGCCCGTCACGGAGAAGACCTCGCTGACGGAGTCGAGCGCGGCGATCGACTCGGCGATCTCCGGAATCCGGTCCACGCTGGTCTTGATGAGCACGATCGCGGTGATCACGGCTGGCTGTCTCCCTCGGTGGCCGGAACTGCTGTGCTCTTCACTTTAGTCCTCCGTACACACCACCCCCACGCGTACAGGAAACCGAGCGAGAAGCCCACCAGATGCGCCAGGTACGCCACCCCGGTGCCCTTGCCGCCCTGCCCCGCCGCGAGCCACTGGAGCGCCACCCAGAACGGCAGCACCACCCACGCGGGAAGGCGCAGCGGCAGGAAGAAGAGGAACGGGAAGAGGCTGGTGACGCGGGCCCTGGGGAAGAGATAGAGGCAGGCGCCGAGGACGGCGGAGATCGCCCCGGAGGCACCGACGAGCGTCTGGCCGGAGTCCGCGTGCGCCGCGGCGTAGGCGAGCAGGGCCAGATAGCCGCAGGCGACGTAGAAGAGCGCGTAGTGGAGGTGCCCCATGCGTTCCTCGACCATGGCCCCGAAGACGTACAGGAACAGCATGTTCCCGAGCAGATGCACCCAGCTGCCGTGCACGAACAGCGCGGTGAACGGGCCGAGGGCGGCGCGCGGAACGCCGCTGAACAGCTCGGCGGGCACCACGCCCCAACGCTCGAAGTAGGTCTGCTGCGCGGCCAGCAGCTCGTCGCCCGTGCCGTAGGACGGGTTGAGCCCGGACACCGGGGAGATCACGAAGACCAGGCAGCAGACGGCGATCAGTCCGTACGTCACCGGGGCCGACTGGCCCCGCGGCAGCCGACCCGCGTGCGTACCCTTTGCGTGGATCATGAACAGAGCATGACGTAATGGGAGCTACCCGCACAGACCGCCATGCCGCGACGGACCCCGCCGCATCGCGAGCCGTGCAGGCTAGGGTTACGGGGCGATACGCGCCGCGGAGAAAGCGCCGGAGCGCCACGGTCACCGAAGAAAGCGAAGAGCCACGATGACGGTTCCCCTGCCGACGGACACCACCCGGTGGCGCTGCACGCTGTGCGGCAACCTCACGCGTTTCGACGTGACCCGCACGTCGAAGGTCGTCGAGTATGTGCATCTCGACCTGGCCGGTGAGGCGAAGGTCGAGGAACGCGAGGTGGTCAGTGAGACCATCGAGTCGGTGCGCTGCCGCTGGTGCAACGCGGTGGACCAGGTGGAACTCGTGGACAGGCCGGGCACCGACTCCTGAGGGAGCGGGGCCCGCACAGCTAGTGGGGTGACGGATGGTGGAGAGCGCAGGCGGGGAGCCGGACGACGGCACCGCTGAGGTGCTCGACCGTCCGCTGCCCGACGGGGTACGCCGACGGGTCGTCCAGATCGCCTCGGACGGCTTCGGCGGCCTGACCCCGGCCGAGCTCCCCGCCCAGCTGCGGCAGTACGCCCGCTTCACGCCCACCCGCCGCGCGAAGTTCGCGGGCAACGCCATGGCCGCGGCGCTGGAGGGCGACACCCTCTTCCGGCAGCGCATCGGCGACCGGCTGCGCGAGGCCCAGCCCGAGCTGGCCGGCGCGCTGGACGCGGGCGCCCCGCCGCCGGCCGCCGACCCCCTGGACGTGGCGGCCGCGGCCTATGTGCTGCGCCCGGCGGGCTGGGTGAAGCTGGTGGCCGCCGCGGGCGAGGAGGCCCAGCGGGCGACGCCGAGCGCGTCGACGACGGGACCAGGGCCGAGCTGGAGCGGCTGCGCGCGAGCTGGCGGCGGCCCGCGGCCAGACCAAGGCGGAGACCGAGCGGCTGCGCGCGGAGCTGGAAGTGGCCGCAGGGAAGCCGAATCGATGCACCGCAAGCTGCGCGGGGCGCTCAGCGACGTCAAGCGCGGGGAGGCGGCGCTGCGCAAGGCGGCCGCCGAGACGGAGGCCGTGCGCGCCGAGAGCCAGGCCCAGGTCTCCGCCGCCGAGAGCGAGGCGCGGCGGCTCAAAGCCCGCCTCGGCGAGACCGAGGCCGCGCTGGAGGCCAGCCGCAGGGCGGCGCGCGAGGGCCGCAGCGTCGAGGACATGCGGGTGCGGCTGCTGCTCGACGCGGTCCTGGAGGCGGCCCAGGGGCTGCGCCGCGAACTGGCGCTGCCCCCCGTCTCCGTACGCCCGGCCGAGACCGTCGACGCCGTGGAGCCCGGCCGGATGTCGCCGAAGGACATCGCCGCCCGCGCCCTGTCGGAGAACGACCCGGCCATCCTCGACCAGCTGCTCGCACTGCCGCAGGCGCATCTGGTCGTCGACGGCTACAACGTCACCAAGACCGGCTATCCGACCATGCCGCTGGAGAAGCAGCGGCTGCGGCTGCTCGGCTCGCTCTCGCAGCTGGCCCGCCAGTCGGGCGCCGAGGTCACCTGCGTCTTCGACGGCGCGGAGCTGGCGGCTCCGGTGCTGCTCGCGCCGCCGCGCGGGGTGCGGGTGCTCTTCTCCAAACCGGGCGTGACCGCCGATGAGTTGATCCGTCAGCTGGTGCGCGCGGAGCCGCCGGGCCGGCCCGTGGTCGTCGTCTCGACCGACCGCGAGGTCGCCGACGGGATCGCGAAGGCGGGGGCGCGGCCGGTGGCCTCGGCGGTCCTCCTGAAGCGGCTTTCGCGGGGCTAGAAGGGGCTTTCGCGGGGCTAAAGGGGCTCCCGTAACTCCTGTGCTGTATGCCCGAATTGAGGGTGCGGTCGCGCGACGTAGCGTCAGAAGATCATCACCGGCTGTGCGTCACCGGTAAAGAATGCGCTCGGCGACCGATTTTTTACTGATGAGATTTGAACTGATCACAAGAAGGTCACTAAGGTCACCACTCGAACCCCCGCTCGGTTGATCACCCATCCGGGGTGGCGGCGGTGGTACCCGCCCACCGCGTCCTGGTAGGCGGCCGGAGGAAGAAGGAGCCGCCCGCGTGGCGTCCCACCGTCGACCCAAGCAGCCGAGCCGCACCCGCGTGACCGTGCTCACCGCGACCGCCGCCGCTGCCGTGGCCCTCACCTCGCAGGGCGCCGCCCAGGCCGCGCCGAAGCCGGGCAAGGACGAGGTCAAGTCCAAGGTCGACAAGCTCTACGAGGACGCGGAGCGCGCCACCGACAAGTACAACGGCGCCAAGGAGAAGCAGGAGAAGCTGGAGAAGCAGATCGACGCTCTCCAGGACAAGGTCGCCGACGGCCAGGAGGACCTCAACGAGCTGCGCGAGGGCCTCGGTTCGATGGCCAGCGCCCAGTACCGCTCCGGCGGCATCGACCCCTCCCTGCAGCTCTTCCTCTCCTCCGACCCGGACGACTACCTCGACAAGGCGTCCACCCTGGACCAGTTGAGCAGCCAGCAGGTCGACGCGCTCAAGAAGATCCAGAAGAAGCAGCGGGACCTCGCGCAGCAGCGCAAGGAGGCCGCGGGCAAGCTCGACGACCTCGCCGACACCCGGACGGAACTCGGCAAGAAGAAGCGCGAGGTCCAGGCCAAGCTCGGCGAGGCGCAGAAGCTCCTCAACACCCTGACGGCCAAGGAGAAGGCGGACCTGGCCGCCAAGGAGAAGCAGCGCGCGAGCCGTGCCGCCGACCGCGCCGCCGACAAGCCCGCGGACCTCGGCAAGGAGGCCCCCGCCTCCAGCCGCGGCGCCGCCGCCCTGAACGCCGCCGCCACCCAGCTCGGCAAGCCGTACGTCTCCGGCGGCACCGGCCCCAACTCCTACGACTGCTCCGGGCTGACCCAGTGGGCCTACGCCCAGGCCGACGTATCCATCACCCGGACCACGTACACCCAGCAGAACGACGGCACCCGCATCGGCCGCGGCGAGCTGAAGCCCGGCGACCTGGTGTTCTTCAACAACCTCGCGCACGTCGGTCTCTACGCCGGCAACGGCCAGGTGCTGCACGCCCCCAAGCCCGGCGCCGTGGTGCGCTACGAGGCCATGGAGTACCTGGGCGACTTCCAGTTCGGCGTCCGCGTCGCCTGACGTCAACACGGACCGGACACCGCCCAAACGGGCGAATTCCGGCAACTCCCGCTGACCGCACGCCCCGCTGATGACCTGCGTCTGAGGCGGGGCGTCGGGCTGTCCGCACCCATCCGGGTCGTTGGCCCCTCCCTGGCCGCACGGCTACTGTCGGCGCGCTTCCCCCGGAGAGCCGGGGGCCCGTCAACGGAAGGGAGAGCGGCCACCCGTGGGGTTCCATCGCCGTCCCGCACAGCCCGGCATCGACCGGGGCACGCGCGTCACCGTCCTCTCGGCGGCAGCGGTCACCGCGGCCGCCGCCCTCGGAACCACGCCTGTGGGCGCCGCGCCGCAGGACAAGCCGTCCGAGGTCCGGGCCCAGGTGGACCGGCTGTACGAGCAGGCAGAGAAGGCGACCGAGGCGTTCAACGAGGCCGACGAGCGCGCGGACCGGCTGCGCGCCCAGGTCGAGCGGGCCCGGGACAGCGTCGCGCGCGGCCAGGAGCGGATCAACCGGATGCGCGGCCGGCTCGGCGCGCTCGCCGGGGCGCAGTACCGCGAAGGCGGCATCGACCCCTCGCTCCAGCTGATGCTCTCCTCCGACCCGGACGGCTACCTCGACAAGGCCACGGCCCTGGACCGCGTCAGCACCCGGCACGCGGGGCAGCTCACCGAATTGCGGCGGGCCCAGCGCGGCCTCGCGCAGCAGCGCACCGAAGCCGGGCACAAGCTCACCGAGCTGGAGAAGAGCCGCGCTCTCGTCGCCCGCCACAAGCGCGCCGTCGAACACAAGCTGGCGCAGGCCCGCCGCCTGCTCAACTCGCTGCCGAGCAAGGACCGCGAGGCGTACGAGAGGTCCTCGCGCACCGGATCGCGCGCCGAGGCGCCGGAGCCGAAAGCCGCGGCCCCCTCCTCCTCGCGGGCCGCCGCCGCCATCGCCGCCGCCCGCTCCGCCGTCGGCCGCCCCTACGTGTGGGGCGCCAACGGCCCCACCGCTTCGACTGCTCGGGCCTCACCCAGTGGTCGTACGCCCAGGCCGGGGTCGGTCTGCCGCGCACCTCGCAGGCCCAGCGGTACGCCGGACGGCAGGTGCCGCTGGCCGAGGCGCAGCCCGGCGACCTCGTCACCTACCGCGACGACGCCAGCCACATCGGGATGTACATGGGCGACGGCCAGGTGGTGCACGCCCCCTACCCCGGCGCTCAGGTCCGCTACGACCCCGTCGGCATGATGCCGGTGTCGTCCGTCACACGGGTCTGACCGGCACCGCCGCCGTCCCCGTACGATCGGGAAGGTGGCTGGTCGCAGGCGTGGGTCGTGGGTGGTGGCGCTCTGCTCGGCGCTCTGCCTCGCGCTGCTCGCCGGCTGCGGCGCCGATCCCGTCCCCGACACCGCCGCGGGCGACGTGCGCCGGCTCCTTGACCGCCGGGCGCACGCCGTCCTCACCGGGGACGAGCGGGCGTACGAGCGGACCGAGCGCCCGCTGCACGGCAGCTCAGGCGCGCCGGACCTCTTCGCGAACGTCCGCGCGATCCCGCTGGAGACCTGGGAGTACCGCCTCTCCCGGCTGGACCGCTCCGGCTCACGGGCCACGGCGCGCGCGAACTCCGCTACCGCGTCGAGGGTTACGACCGGCGCCCCGCTCACCGCGGAACCGCACGCTCTCCCTGGAGCGGCACGACGGACAGTGGTACGTCACCGCCGAGCGGCCCGCGAAGAAGGCGGGCGAACAGCTGTGGGACCAGGGCAGGGTGCGCGCCGAGCGGGGCGCGGACAGCCTCGTCCTCGGCGTCGGCCGCGGCGCCCGGGAGCTGCGCGCCCACCGCGCGCTCGCCGACCGGGCGGTGCCCGCGGTGCGCGACGCCTGGCCGGGGAAGTGGCCGGGGAAGGTCGTCGTCCTCGTTCCGCGCTCCCTGAAGGGCATGGCGGGCCTCCTCGGGGCGCCCGCCTCCGGGTACCGGGGGATAGCGGCGGTCACCACGGGGGAGGCGGGCGGTCCGGGGCGGGCCCCCGCCGACCGGATCATCGTCAACCCCGAGGCGTACGGCGTCCTCGGGGACTTCGGCAAGCAGGTCGTCCTGACCCACGAGACGACGCACGTGGCGACCCGTACGCGCACCTCCCCGGCCACCCCGCTCTGGCTCTCCGAGGGCTTCGCGGACTGGGTGGGCTACCGCGGCACCGGACGAACCGCCGCCCAGGCCGCGCCCGAACTGGGGCGCGCGGTGCGGGGCGGAGAGCTGCCGCGTGAACTGCCGGGCGACGACGAGTTCGGCTTCGGGACGGACGCCGGGCGGCTCGCGCGGGCGTACGAAGGCGGCTGGCTGGCCTGCCGGATGATCGCGGACCGGTGGGGCGAGCGGAGGCTGACGGACTTCTACCGTGCCGTCGGCGGCCACGGGAAGCGGGCGGGCGCGGTCGAGGACGCGCTGCGGGACGTCCTGCGCACGACGCCGGAGGAGTTCACGGCGCGCTGGCGCACGTATCTCCGCTCGGAGCTGGGCTGACCGGCGCCGGCCCCGGCACGGGTTCCTGCTCGCGCTCGGCCGCTGTCTGCCGCCACAGGGCGCGGCACGCCAGCAGGGCAGCCGCCACCAGCAGGCCGTTGCGTACGAGCAGCAGGGTCACGCCCAGCGGGTCGCTGGCCACCACGTGCGAGAACCACACCGGGAACTCCAGGAACGTCACGAACGTGGCGGCGAGCATCAGCCGGGCCGGAAGCTCCATGGGGCTCGCGCGGAACGCCAGACAGACGGCGGCGGTCCCGACCAGCCACAGCATGTACTGCGGGCTGATCACCCGGCTCGTGGCGGTGAAGAGCAGCACCGCCACGAAGGCCGTGTCCGCGAGGGTGCTCGCCGACCAGGCCCGCGCGCGCAGCCGCCACGCCAGGAGCCAGCACAGGGCCGCCGCCGAGAGCAGTTGCGCCGCCGTGCTGACCAGCGGGACGTACGGGCCGAGGAACTCCACCGAGCCGTAGTTGAGCCGGACGTCGCCGCGCCAGCCGAGGTGCCGCCCGACGTGGAGGACCAGGGCGCCGAGGGACTCCACCTCCGTGCCCCGCTCGCGCTGGAAGGTGAGGAACGCGAGCGCGCCCGGCATCGCCACGAGGAACGCCAGCGTGACGCCGAACGCCGTGCCCGCGGCCGCGGCCCAGGACCGCCGTGTCGCCCGCCCGCGCGGCACCCCGGCCAGCAGCAGCACTGGCCACACCTTGAGCAGCGCCCCGAACCCGGCGAGCACCCCCAGGGTCCGCGGATGCCGGGCCCCGGCGATCAGCGCGGCGACCGCGACGGCCGTGACCATCACGTCGTAGCGGGCGTAGACGGTCGGGCCGAGCAGCGGTACGCCGACGACCCACACCCACAGGCCCCGATACGACGTGCCGGGCCGCCGCCCCGCGTACAGGAGCATCCCGCCGACCGCCGCGTCGGCGAGGAAGGCGAGGACGAAGAAGGCCGAGGCGTAGTCGAGGAAGGGCAGGAGGGCGGGGGAGAGCACCGCTAGGGCGGCGGCGGGCGGGTACTGCCAGGTGACGTCGTCGAGCGGGAAGGTGCCGGTGCGCAGGATCTCGTACCAGCCTGGTAGATGACGGAGACGTCGCTCGTGACGTCCGGGCCCGGGGCGGTGAGCACGTGGAAGACGCAGAGCAGCAGGAGGGCCCTGGTGAGAACCCAGACGGTCAGGATGCGCGCCATGCGTTCCTCGCCCCCTTTTCGCACGCTTCATCGTGATTCGGGGAGCCATGATGCCGGGCGTGCCGGAGCGGGGCGAAGACGCTGGGCCATTCGGTGGGCGGGGACCGCTTTGGGTACTGTCGGGCGCGATGCACAAGACCCTGATCGTCACGAACGACTTCCCGCCCAGGCCCGGTGGCATCCAGGCGTTCCTGCACAACATGGCGCTGCGCCTGGACCCCGAGCAGATCGTCGTCTACGCCTCCACCTGGAAGCGCGGCCGCGAGGGCGCCGAGGCCACCGCGGCCTTCGACGCCGAACAGCCCTTCCAGGTCGTACGCGACCCCACGACGATGCTGCTGCCGACCCCGCGTGTCACCCGCCGCGCGGTCTCGCTCCTGCGGGAACACGGCTGTACGTCGGTGTGGTTCGGGGCGGCGGGCCCGCTGGGGCTCATGGCGCCCGCGCTGCGCAAGGCGGGGGCGACGCGGCTCGTCGCCACCACGCACGGCCACGAGGCGGGGTGGGCGCAGCTGCCCGCCTCGCGCCAACTGCTGCGCCGGATCGGCGAGTCGACGGACACGATCACCTACCTCGGCGAGTACACGCGCTCGCGGATCGCCGCCGCGCTGACGCCCGCGGCGGCCGGGCGGATGGTGCAGCTGCCGCCCGGCGTGGACGAGAAGACGTTCCATCCGGGGTCCGGCGGCGACGTGGTGCGGGCGCGGCTCGCTGACGGACCGGCCCGTGGTGGTCTGCGTCTCCCGGCTTGTGCCGCGCAAGGGGCAGGACACGCTGATCCGTGCCATGCCGGCGATCCTGGCGCGGGAGCCGGAGGCGGTGCTGCTGGTGGTCGGCGGCGGGCCTTACGAGAGCGACCTGCGCAAGCTGGCCGCCGAGACCGGTGTCGAGGACTCCGTCCGCTTCACGGGGGCGGTGCCGTGGGCGGAGCTGCCCGCGCACTACGGCGCCGGTGACGTCTTCGCGATGCCGTGCCGGACGCGGCGCGGGGGGCTGGACGTCGAGGGGCTCGGCATCGTCTACCTGGAGGCGTCCGCGACGGGGCTGCCGGTCGTCTCCGGCGACTCCGGCGGGGCGCCGGACGCGTCCTCGACGGCGAGACGGGGTGGGTCGTGCGGGGCGGTGTGCCCGAGGAGGCGGCGGAGCGGATCGTCACGCTCCTGGGGGACGCGGAGCTGCGGGCGCGGATGGGGGAGCGGGGGCGCGCGTGGGTGGAGAAGAAGTGGCGCTGGGACCTGCTGGCCGAGCGGCTCCGAGAGCTGCTGTAGCCCCTACGGCACCGCCGCGGGGCCCTGCCGGGCGCCTGCGGTCCCCGCGCCCCTGGGGGTGGTGGGCAGGGGTTGCGGGGTGTCTGCGGGCCGCCGTGGGCTGGTCGCGCGTT
>RBWT01000050.1 GCA_004010275.1 Streptomyces huasconensis | reverse complement strand
GTGCGGTGAGTACCGTGCGTAGGCGGATCGCGTACGTGGCCGTGGTCGTGTTCGCGTTCGTGTTCGTGGGCATGGCTGGCCATCCGTCCGTGGTGGCGCACGTGAGTGCGGGTCGTTCCGGGGCCGGCGCGGGACCGGCTCCTGCACACCCCACGTTCGGACCTCAACCATGGTTCAGGTCAAGTCATATCGGCTCGTGATCGTGATCCGGAACGGTCACCGCGCCGAGGAGGGGACGCTTCGCCTCCCGGCCGTCCCCCGAGGAGCGGCCCCGCACCCGCCGCCACAGCCACGGGCCCATGAACCCGGTGCACCACCGCGCCTGCGCCGTCACCTCGCCCCACACCGACACCGGGGCGAGCGGCGGCAGCGTGGCCAGCCAGCCCTCGTGACCGGGCAGGCCGAGGGCGTCCGCCATCCCGGCGGCGATCCTGGCGTGGCCCAGCGGGCTGGCGTGCATGCGGTCGCCGCTCCACAGCCGCGGGTCGCTGGTTACCCGGTGCGGGAAGGTGTCGAGCACCGTCACGCCGTGCGGTCCGCGGCGGCGCGGATGCGGGCGTTCAGGTCCAGGACGCGGGGCAGCGCGCGCCGCGCGAGCGGGGAGATCCGCCCGATGTCCGGGAAGGTCACGGTGGCCACGTGCGCGCCCGCCGCGGTGAGTTCGGTGAACATCTCCTCGATGTCGGCGGCGACGCGGGCGGCGTCGAAGCCGCCCGGCAGCACCAGGTCGTTCATGCCCGCCATGACGGTGACCAGGTCCGGCTTCATCGCGAGCGCCGGGCCGAGCTGCTCCGCCTTGATCCGGGCCGTGCGGCGGCCGCGCACGGCGAGGTTGGCGTACATGAGGTCCGGGTTCACCTCGGCGAGGATCTCGGCGAGCCGGTCGGCCCAGCCGCGGTAGCCGCGCGTCTCGTCACCGTCCCCGAGGCCCTCCGTCTGGCTGTCGCCGAGCGCGACGTAGCGTGCGTACGGATGGTGCTGCGTGGTGGTCATGGGCCGAGCTTCCTCCGGGCACCTGACGTCGTCAACGCGGCGTCTCCGGCGGGAAACGGCTCGAGGAAGGTGGCCGCCACCGTCCCCGCGCGGGCCGATCATGCGAGACGGCGGCGGGCGGCTCGGCGGGGCCGGGGCCAGGGAGCCCGAGGGCCCGGCCTCAGCGCCGCGGAGCCGCCCGCCACCGCCGATGTCGTCCCGTCAGTCCGGCCACTGCCCCGTCACCCGGCGGACGCCGACCGCGCCGCCGCGCTGCACCGCGGCCTTGACCACGGCGAAGATCGCGCCCTGGAGCGCGGCCGCGGCGAGGATCTCGCGCCAGGCGCGGTCCTCGTCGTGGGCGTCCGGGGCGTCGTCCTCGCCCGCCACCATCTTCCACGTGCGGTTGAACAGGGCGCTCGCGGCCATACCGCCGAGCATGCCGAAGGCCATGCCGAGCGGCTTGTAGAGCATCGTGGCCTTGGTCATCGGCGGCCACCCCGCTTCCGGCCGCGCAGCACCACGAACGCGAGCAGCGCGCCCGCCCCTGCCGCGACGAACGCCCCTGGGCGGCGGCTGGTGGCCCGTGCGACGCCGGTCGCGACGGCCCGTACCGGCTCCGGCGCGTTCTCCTGCGCGCGCGCGCCACCTCGGTGACCTTCTCCCCGGCCTGGGCCACGGCCTGGTTCTCCTCCGCTGCGCGCCTTCGCGCCGATCACGGCCCCCTTGGCCAGGGCGGCGCCTTCGATGGCCTTGCCCTTCACCTGTGCGGCGCCCTCGATGGCCTTGCCCTTCACCTGCGCGGCGCCTTCGATCGCCTTGCCCTTGACCTGCGCCGCGCCCTCGATGGCCTTCTCCTTCGTCTGTGCCGTGCTCACGGCGGCCGCCTCCTTCGCGTGGCCCGCCTCGCCCGCCGCCTTGCCCTTCGCGCGGGCCGCCTGCTCCGTCACCTTGTCCTTCACCTGTGCCGCCGTTCCACGTACTTGACTCTTCACCGCTTCGGCCTTGTCCTTCGCGCGGGACTTCACGTCCGCCTTCGCCGCGAGTTCCTCCACGGTCTCGCCCAGCCGCCCGCGGGTGTCCTCGATCTGCCGGCGCAGTTCGTCCGGCCCCTTCACGCCCGCGGTCGTCGAACTGCTCGCGTTCTCGCCGCCGTTCGAGCCATTCGGGCTCTTCGGGGTGTTCGTCATCGGTGCGCCCTTCCCTTGATCTCCTCGACGTCCGCCCGGACGCTCTCGATGGCCTCCTGCGGCACGGGCGGTACCGCACGGGCCAGTTGCCCGCGTCCCATCACGGCCAGGACCCCCGCCACGGCGAAGAGAACACCCGTGACGATGAGGGCGGCCGCCCAGACGGGCAGGGCGAGGGAGAGCGCCGCGATCGCCGTGGCCGCGAGCGCCATGAGTCCGATGTACGCGACCGCGCCGGCCGCCCCGAGGAGCCCGCCGCCACGGCCCGCGCGCTTGCTCTTGGCGGCCATCTCCCGGGCGGCGAGCCGCATTTCCTGACGTACGAGGTCCGACAACTGCGCGGTGGCCCGCTCGACGAGCTGCCCCACCGAGTGCTGCGGGCTGTCGCGGTCCTGTGCGTGGTCGCGTGTCGTCTGCTCGTGCATGGTCCCGGTCACGGGTGCCGCCTCCCTTCTGGCTGGAAGGACCGGGTACCCGCGCGAGGCCGCGCTATCCCCGTTGGTTCCCGGCCAGCCGGGCCAGCTCCGCCTGGAACCAGTCGAGGCGCGCCTGGAGGAGCGCGGCCTCGGCCATCAGTTCGGGCATGCCGAGCGCCAGGGGCCCGCCTCCGGCAGCGGGCGGGACCGGCGTGACGACCCGCAGCCCCTCCCCCGCAAGCCGCGCGAACTCCGCGACGGACAACGCCTGTCGCGCACCCCGGCACCGCCCGCACGCCGGTTCGAGGGCCCGCCACCCCGGCCTGCCCACCCGGCGTCGGCGAGGAGCGTGGCGGCGCCACCGCAGTCGCACGGCGGCACGGTCGCCTCGCACACCCGCTGTCTGGCGTACCGGAAACCGCGCTCGAAGCGGATGTACACGCCGAGCACCGTCACTTCGAGGAGCACCGCCCCGCGGTGTTCGGCCGTGCACAGCAGCCCCTCGGCGGTGGCACGCTCGTGCACGCAGTGGAAGCCGCAGTCGCAGCGGCGGTTGGGGGCGCTGTGCCGTCTGCCGTAGACGCAGCGCGCCTCGTCGAGCACCGCGTACGGCAGTCCCGCGCCGAGGGAGACGCCGGTGAAAGCGGCCCGGGTGCCGTCGTGGGACAGCACCGGGCGGGCGATCTTGTATCCGGTCGGCGGCTCCGTCGGGCGTTCCTCGGGGAGCCGCAGCCTCATCGGCCTACGGCGGCCTCGACCGGCCGGGGCTCCGCCGCCGGCTCAGCGGCCTGCGGGCCGGGTTCCGGGACAGTCGTCTCGTACTGCTGCCGCGCCGGTTCCTCCTGCCGCGGCTGCTCTTCGGCGATTCCGGTGGCGAGTGCTTTGCCGAGCCTCATGACGCCTCCTAGGGAACAGCTGTTCCGCCATTGGGGACCCACTGTCCCCCATGGTGACCCATACAGGGGCGAGTTGGCACTAGTGCCTGCGGTGCCTGCGCCCGCCTGACCGGAAAAACCGAGCCGCGTCGCACTGTCTACCGTTCGGCGAAGACCGGTTGCCAGCGTCCGGCCGCATCCGCCTTGGACGAGCGGAAGCCGCTGAGCGGGACCGTCTTCTCGCTCCCGATGGTGACGAGGACGAGCCGGTTGCGGTACTCGCTCGTGCCGGGCGCGATGTCCCAGGCGATGAGCCGCTTGCTGTCGGCCCAGGCGAGCAGTTGCTGCCCCGGCACCTTGGCGACGCGCTTGCCGGTGAGGGGGTCGATGATCTCGGACGCGGTCGTCTTGCCGTCGCCCGCGAATTCGCCCGCGGCGAGCTTCCCGTCCGGTGAGAGCCCACCGTCGTTGAACCAGCCCAGATGCCTTTCCTTCGGGGGGGTGCTCTTCTTGTGGCCCTCGAAGTCGTAGTACCGGCGGCCCGGCACCATGGTGAGGTTCGAGTAGACGAGGGTGCCGTCCTGACTGAAGGCGAAGTCCTCCCGGGTGTTGATCTCGCCGGGCCAGCCGCCGCCCGGGGCCGTCTCGACCTTGCTCCAGCCGGATTCACCCGACGCCACGTCGATGACGTAGAAGCCGGTCCTGCTCGGTTCGGCGGGGCCGGGCAGCTCGCGCTTGCCGTCGTGGATCGGCCGGTCCATGTCCATCAGGTCCGGGCTCTTCTCGTAGGTCGTGGCGACGAGCTTCCTGCCGTCCGGCGAGAACGCGACGCCCCCGACCTTGTGGTCCACGGGAATCCAGCGCTCGACCTTGCCGGTGAGCAGGTTCAGCAGCCCGATCCGCCGCACGGGCAGCTTCTGTTCGAGGACGGCGGCGGTACGCATGCCGGGCGCGACGGCCACCCACGACCACCGGGCGTCCTTGCGGTAGGTGCCGGTCTTCTGGTCGAGCAGCCGGTAGGTACGGGTGACGATCTCGTCGCCGTCCGGCTGCTTGGCGGGGACGCTCGTGCTGAACGCGGCGAGCGCCTTGTTCCCCGCGGCGATCAGGTCCCGGGGCGGTGTCTGGCCGGGGTGCGCGACGACGTCACCGCTCCTCAGCTCGCTCGCCGGACGCGTCTCCTGCCGCCCGGTGTCCTCCGCGAGCACCGGCACCGCCACCGCCACGACGACGGCGGTCACCGCGGCGAGCGAGGTGCCCGCGATCGTACGGGTCCTGCGGCGCCGCCGCGCGGCCAGCACCCGGTCGGCGAAGTCCCCCGGCAGGGGCGCGCCTTGGTCCGCCTGCTCCCGCAGCGAGTCGCGCACCAGCTCTTCCACATTCACGGTCATACCTCCATGGGCGAGAAGTCGGGGGACATCGGCCTGGCCCCGTGGTCCGGCCGGTCCAGCCGTGCCAGTTCGGGGGCGAGACTCCGCAGCCGGGCGAGGGAGCGGTGCGTCGTGCTGCGCACCGTGCCCACGGAACAGCCGAGGAGCTGGGCGACCTCCGCCTCCGGCAGGTCCTCGAAGTAGCGCAGGACCAGTACGGTCCGCTGGCGCGCGGTGAGTTTGGCGAGCGCCCCGCGCAGCACGATCCGCAGTTCGGCGGCGGAGGTGGCGTCCCCGGTCGCGGCGTTCTCCGGCGGTTCGGCGACGGCCAGTTCACGCCGGGGCCACTTCAGCCGCCACCGGCTCACCTGCTGGCGGTACAGAATCCGCCGTACGTACGCCTCCGGCTCGTCGATCCGCCGCCACCTGCCCGCGGCCTTGATGAGCGCGTTCTGCAACAGGTCCTCGCCCGCGTGCCGGTCGCCGCCGCTGAGCAGCACGGCGGTCTTCAGCAGCGCCGGCGATCTGGCCGCCACGAACTCCCGGAAACTGTCCTGCTCTTGGGCATCCATCGTCACCTTCACTCCCTGGGGGGCCTGTTGCCCCCGCATGGAGGAGGACGGGTCCGGAGGCCCCCCGCTATGCCTGCCGGCCGGAGAAATCGAAAAACGGCCACCCCGGAGGGTGGCGTTCCGGGTGGAGCGGGTCAGCGGGCGGCGGGGAAGCCCGCCGCCTTGGTCCAGCGCAGCGTCTTGCCGCCCCGGCTGAACGTGACCTTCTTGCCGCCGGGCGCGACGGCGATCTTCTCCCAGCCGTCGAAGTTCGTCGTGAGGTGCTTGTCCCACTTGGTCAGCGATCCCGTTGCCACGGCGGCGACGGACTCCATGGGCGGTTCGCCGTCCGCGCACCACGGGGCGAAGTCCCCGTAGGCCGCGACCGTGCCGTCCTTGGCCTTGAGCCCGATGCCCTGGCAGGCGTCGGTCCTCGTCTTGTAGACCACGGCGGGCTTGGACCAGCCCTTGGCCCGGGGGCTGTAGTCCTGCACGAAGAGCCCCTTGCCACTCATGTAGTGCATGGCGACGCGCCGCCCGTCGGCGAGCTTGACCTGCGCGTTGAACGGGCTCGGGCTGCCGCTCCAGGGGATGTCGCTCTTGCGCAGCCGGTGACTGTGGTCACCGGCCGCGGCGTGGCTCATCTCCCGCGCCGCGGCGTGCCCGTCCCCACGCGACTGCCCCACGCTCTGACCGCACCCGGCGACCAGACCGATCACCGTCACGGCCCCCAGGGCCACGGCCCGGATTCCCGTTCTCCGTATGACGCTGCCGCGCATGACGCTCCCCCTGTTTGTCGTTCCCGGCGATGGTCAGTTGTGGCTGTGCAGGATCTCGTTGAGGCCGCCCCAGACCGCGTTGTTCGGGCGGGCCTCGACGGTGCCCGTGACCGAGTTGCGGCGGAAGAGGATGTTCGAGGCGCCGGAGAGCTCGCGGGCCTTGACGATCTGGCCGTCGGGCATGGTCACGCGGGTGCCCGCCGTGACGTACAGGCCGGCCTCGACGACGCACTCGTCGCCCAGCGCGATGCCGACGCCCGCCTCGGCGCCGACCAGGCAGCGCTCGCCGATGACGATGCGGACGTTGCCGCCGCCCGAGAGGGTGCCCATGGTGGAGGCGCCGCCGCCGATGTCCGAGCCGTCGCCGACGACGACACCGGCGGAGATGCGGCCTTCGACCATGGAGGTGCCGAGCGTGCCCGCGTTGAAGTTGACGAAGCCCTCGTGCATGACCGTGGTGCCCTCGGCGAGGTGCGCGCCGAGGCGGACGCGGTCGGCGTCGGCGATGCGGACGCCCTTCGGCACGACGTAGTCGGTCATGCGGGGGAACTTGTCGACGGACGTCACCGCGAGGTGCAGGCCCTCGGCGCGGGCGTTGAGCCGGACCTTCTCGACGTCGTCGACGGCGACCGGGCCGAGCGAGGTCCACGCGACGTTGGCGAGGAAGCCGAACTGGCCGTCCAGGTTCACGCCGTGCGGCTGGACCAGGCGGTGCGAGAGCAGGTGCAGGCGCAGGTAGACGTCGTGGGCGTCCATCGGCTTGTCGTCGAGGGAGGCGATGACCGTACGTACGGCGATGATCTCCACGCCCCGGCGGGCGTCCGGGCCGATCGCCTTGGCGGCACCCTCGCCGAGCAGCTCCACGGCGCGCTCGGCGGTCAGCCGCTCGGAGCCCGCGGGGCCCGCTTCGGCGACGAGCTCGGGCGCGGGGAACCAGGTGTCGAGGACGGTGCCGTCGGCGGTGACGGTGGCGAGGCCTGCGGCGATGGCGCCGGTGGTGCGGGGTGCGTTCGTGTCGGTCATGGGTGAAACCTAACCGGAGGCACGGCGCGCGGGCGAACCGGTCTCAGGGTCCGGGCTGCGCACGGCGCCGACAGCGGGCGGCTCATGGGTCCACCCCGGCGCGCCCCGGCCGGCGGCCGGCATCACGCGCCCCGGTCGCCCCCGCGCGCGAGAAGCCGGCCGAGGACATCGTACGCGTACGCCTCGTCGTACTCGCCGCCCGTGAGCAGCACCTCCAGGCTGATCCCGTCCATCAGGGCGACGAGGGCGCGCGCGGTGACCGGATCGGTGCGGGGCATCAGGACCTCGGTGAGCCCCTGGCACCACTCGGCGGCGACGGGACGCAGCGCGGGCCGGCGCAGGGCGGCGAGATACAGCTCGTACTCCAGCTCGAGGCCGGCCCGCTCCCCCGCGAACCACTCGCCGAGGAGCCGGGCCAGCTCCGCCGCGATGTCGGCGTCCGGGTCCTCGAAGGCGCCGCCCGCCGCCATCACCTTCGCGAACCCCTCGTTGCTCTGCCGCAGCGTGGCGACCAGCAGCTCGTCGAGCGTCTTGAAGTGGTACGTCGTGGAACCGAGCGGCACATCGGCCTCGGCGGCGACCGAGCGGTGGCTGAGCCCGGCGATCCCCTTCGCGCCGACCACGCGGATCGCGGCGTCGATGATCCGCTGGTGGCGCTCGGGGTCGTAGCGACGGGGCATCAGTGCGCCCCGCCGAGGTTGAGCACGACGACGCCCGCGATGACGAGCGCGATGCCGGTGATCTTGAGCAGCCCGGCCGGTTCGCCCATGAACAGCATCCCGATCGCGGCAACGGCGGCGGTGCCGATGCCCGCCCAGATCGCGTAGGCGGTGCCGATGGAGAGCGTCTTGAGCGTCTGCGCGAGCAGCGTGAAGGCGAGCACATAGCCGACGACGGTGATGAGTGAGGGCCACAGCTTGCTGAACCCCTCGCTGTACTTCATGGCCGTGGTGCCGGCCACTTCCGCCGCGATGGCCGCGGCCAGCAGTGCGTATCCCATGCGTACGAGTGTACATATCGATGCGTACGGTTGTACGCAACGCGGCGGGCTAAGGTGACGCGATCTCTGTGGGGGGCCACAGGGCGCACGACACACCATGGAGCGCGAGAGCAGATGCCGGATACACCGGGGTGGGGACCTCAGGGTCCGCAGGGTCCACACGACCCGCAGGACCCGCAGGCAGGACCAGGGCACGGCAGCCCGCAGCACGGAGCACCCCCTTACGGAGCACCCCACTACGGAACACCGCAGTACCCGCCCCCGCCGCCCTACGGTTGGGGGCACCAGGCCCCCTGGGGCCCGCCGCCTCCGCCCCCGCCGAAGCCGGGGGTCATACCCCTCGCCCCGCTCGGCCTCGACCACATCCTCGGCGGCGCCTTCGCCACGATGCGGCGCTACGCCAAGCCGCTGTTCGGTGCCGCCCTCGCCGCGTACGCCGTGTACGCCGTCGTCCTGGGGGCCGCGCTCGGCGTCGCGTACGCCGTCACCCGCGACCACTACGCGGCGCTGTCGGCGGACGGGGCGGAGTTCTCGTGGGAGCACGGCAGGCCGCTGCTTGTCGCGTACGGCGTCGTCTGGGCGGCGGGCACGGTCGGCGCGCTCGCCGTCAACTCGTTCGTGCAGGCCACGACCGCGGCGACCCTGCACGAGGCGGTACTGGGCCGCCCCACCACCGTCCGCGCGGTGACGCGCCGGACCTGGTCGCGGACCCCGGCGGTGGCGGCCGTGACACTGCTGCTCGCGCTGATCCTGATGGTGCCGCTGGCACTCCTGGCCCTGCTCTTCCTCTCGCTCCTCCTCCTGCTCCTGACGCAGTGGGTGATCCCGTTCGGCCTGATCTTCCTGGCGCTGCTCGTGGTGCTCCCGCTGGCGGCCTGGCTGTACGTCCTCTTCGCCTTCGCCCCCGCGGCCGCCGTCCTCGAATCGGCGGGCCCGCTCACCGCGCTGCGCCGCTCGGTCCGCCTGGTCCGGGGCGCCTGGTGGCGCACGTTCGGCATCTCATTGCTCGCCGGCGCGATGGCGATGATCGTGTACCTCGCGTACCAACTGCCCCTGCAGTTCGCCGCCCCGGAGCCGCCCGCGGTCACCCCGGACACCTCCGCGTCCGACGCGATGGCCGACCAACTGCGCTCGCAGACAAGCCTGTACGCGATCGTCACCCTGCTCGGCGCCCTCCTCACCCAGCTGACGGCCGCGGTCTTCCTCCCCCTGGTGACCGCCCTCCTCTACATCGACCGCCGCATCCGCAAGGAGGGCCTGGCGCACACCTTGGCGGAGGCTTCCTCGGAGCGGCGGTGACATGGAGGACTCCTCCGCGCGCGGCGGCGCGCGAGCGGGCGGCCGAAGTCAGGGCGCTGACGCACCGGCTGGAGGCGCTCTACGCCCTCCAGTACGCCGGGGACCGCACCACCCGGCTCGCCGCTCGCGTGGCACGGCTCGAAGCGCTCCTGGCGGCCCTCCAGGGTTTCCCGGACGCCATGGCCGATGCCGCGCGCCGCACCTGCACCTGCACCTGCCGTCACGGCTGAGGACGCGGAACGCGACGACGGCACGACGAAGCCCCCCGGAGACTCCTCCAGGGGGCTTCGCGCACAGCAGCCGTACCGTCACATCGCGGAGCTGCCCGGCTCAGACGTTGAACCCGAGCGCCCGCAGCTGCTCGCGCCCCTCGTCCGTGATCTTGTCCGGGCCCCACGGCGGCATCCAGACCCAGTTGATCCGCAGCTCGTTGACGATGCCGTCCGTCGCGGACTTCGCCTGGTCCTCGATGACGTCGGTCAGCGGGCAGGCCGCGGACGTCAGCGTCATGTCGATCGTGGCGATGTTCGCGTCGTCGACATGGATGCCGTAGATCAGGCCGAGGTTGACGACGTCGATGCCCAGCTCGGGGTCGACGACGTCGTACAGCGCCTCGCGGACCTCTTCCTCCGAAGCGGGCTTCGTCAGGGTCTCGTTCTCGCTCATGCCGTCTTCCTTTCAGGGGCGCCGTCGGTCTCGCCCAGTGCCTGGGCCGTCGCGTCCTTCCACGCCATCCAGCTCAGCAGCGCGCACTTGACGCGCGCCGGGTACTTGGAGACCCCGGCGAACGCGACCGCGTCCTCCAGGACCTCCTCCATGGCGTCGTCCGGCTCCAGCCTGCCCTTGGACTGCATCAGCTCCAGGAAGACTTCCTGGATCTTCTGCGCCTCGGCCAGCTCCTTGCCGACCAGGAGGTCGTTCAGGACGGACGCGCTGGCCTGGCTGATGGAGCAGCCCTGGCCCTCGTACGACACGTCGGCGATCGTCGACCCGTCGTACTTGACGCGCAGGGTGATCTCGTCCCCGCACGTCGGGTTGACATGGTGCACCTCGGCGTCGCCATCACGCAGACCACGACCGTGCGGGTGCTTGTAGTGGTCCAGGATGACTTCCTGGTACATCGAATCCAGCTTCACGTTCCCAGCCAGCCCCTCAGCCGAAGAAGTTCCGTACGTGCTCCAGGCCGTCGACCAGGGCGTCGATCTCGCCGGGCGTGGAGTACAGATAGAACGACGCTCGCGTGGTCGCAGGAATTCCGTAGCGGAGGCAGACGGGGCGGGCGCAGTGGTGTCCCACGCGGACCGCGATGCCTTCCTCGTCCAGGACCTGGCCCACGTCGTGCGGGTGGATGTCGCCGAGCGTGAAGGAGATCGCGGCGCCGCGGTCCTCGGCCGTCGTCGGACCGATGATCCTGAGGTCCGGGACTTCGAGGAGGCGCTTGACCGCGTACTCGGTGATCGCGTGCTCGTGCGCGGCGATCTTGTCCATGCCGATGGCGGTGAGGTAGTCGACGGCCGCGCCCAGGCCCACGGCCTGGGAGACCGGCGGCGTGCCCGCCTCGAACTTGTGCGGCGCGGGGGCGTACGTCGACGAGTTCATCGACACGGTCTCGATCATCTCGCCGCCGCCGAGGAACGGAGGCAGGTCCTCCAGGAGTTCCTGGCGTCCCCACAGCACACCGATGCCCGTCGGGCCGCACATCTTGTGGCCGGTGAAGGCCACGAAGTCGGCCTGGAGCGCCTGCACGTCCAGCGGCATGTGCGGGGCGGCCTGCGAGGCGTCGATGAGGACGAGGGCGCCGACCTCCTGGGCGCGGCGCACGATGGCCTCGACCGGGTTGAGCGTGCCCAGGATGTTGGAGACCAGCACGAAGGAGACGATCTTCGTCTTCTCGGTGATGATCTCCTCGATGTTGGACAGGTCGAGGCGGCCGTCGTCGGTGAGGCCGAACCACTTCAGCTTCGCGCCCGTGCGCTGCGAGAGCAGCTGCCACGGCACGATGTTGGAGTGGTGCTCCATCTCCGTGATGACGATCTCGGTCTCGTGGTCCACGCGGTAGGGCTCGTCGGCCCAGCCGAGCATGTTGGCCACGAGGTTCAGCGACTCCGAGGCGTTCTTGGTGAAGATCACCTCGTCGCGGCTGGGCGCGTTGATGAACGCCGCGACCTTGTCACGGGCGCCCTCGTACAGCGCCGTGGCCTCCTCGGCGAGGACGTGCACGCCGCGGTGAACGTTGGCGTTGTGCTGCTCGTAGTACTCGTTCAGTACGTCGAGGACCTGGCGCGGCGTCTGCGAGGTCGCCGCGTTGTCCAGGTACACGAGCTTCTTGCCGTCGTGGATGCGGCGATCCAGGATCGGGAAGTCCTTGCGGATCGCCTCGGTGTCGAGGAGGCCCGGCAGCTGTGTCACGCGGATGCGCCACCCTTCGTGTAAGCCTCGTAGCCCTCGGCCTCCAGCTTGTCGGCCAGCTCGGCGCCGCCGGACTCGGCGATGCGGCCGTTGGCGAACACGTGCACGAAGTCGGGCTTGATGTAGCGCAGGATGCGCGTGTAGTGCGTGATCAGCAGCGTGCCGACCTCGCCGGTGGCGCGGACGCGGTTGACGCCGTCCGAGACCTGGCGCAGCGCGTCGACGTCCAGACCGGAGTCCGTCTCGTCGAGGATCGCGATCTTCGGCTTGAGGAGTTCCATCTGGAGGATCTCGTGGCGCTTCTTCTCACCGCCGGAGAAGCCCTCGTTCACATTGCGCTCGGCGAAGGCCGGGTCCATCTGGAGCTGCTCCATCGCGGACTTGACCTCCTTCACCCAGGTGCGCAGCTTGGGGGCCTCGCCGCGGATCGCCGTCGCCGACGTACGCAGGAAGTTGGAGACCGAGACGCCGGGGACCTCGACCGGGTACTGCATGGCGAGGAACATGCCGGCGCGGGCGCGCTCGTCGACGGACATCTCGAGGACGTCCTCGCCGTCGAGGGTCACGCTGCCCTGGGTGATCGTGTACTTGGGGTGGCCCGCGACGGAGTAGGCGAGCGTCGACTTGCCGGAGCCGTTCGGGCCCATGATGGCGTGGGTCTCGCCCTGCTTCACGGTCAGGTCGACGCCCTTGAGGATCTCCTTGGTGGAGTTGTCGGCCTCGACGGTGACGTGCAGGTCCTTGATTTCAAGCGTTGCCATGGGTGCCTCAGGACTCCTGGGAGAGGGGGGCGCGTACGTCAACGAGGACGCTGCCCCCTTCGATCTTTACGGGGTATACGGGGACGGGGCGCGTCGCGGGAAGGCCGGACGGCTTGCCGGTGCGGAGGTCGAACGCGGAGCCGTGCAGCCAGCACTCGATCTGGCAGTCCTCCACCTCGCCCTCGGAGAGGGAGACGTTCGCGTGCGAGCAGATGTCGTGGATCGCGAACACCTCGCCCTCGGTGTGGACGACGGAGACCGGCGTGCCGTCGAGTTCCACCCGCTTGGGGGTGTCCTCCTCCAGCTCGCCCAGTCCGCAGACGCGTACGAAGGTCATGCGACCGTCGCCTCCAGCTCCTCTTCGATCTTCGCGAGGAGGCGCTCCTCGACGTCCGGCAGGCCGATCTGCTGGACCAGCTCGGCGAAGAAGCCGCGGACGACGAGGCGGCGGGCCTCGTCCTCCGGGATGCCGCGCGACTGGAGGTAGAAGAGCTGCTCGTCGTCGAAGCGGCCGGTCGCCGAGGCGTGGCCGGCGCCGACGATCTCGCCGGTCTCGATCTCCAGGTTCGGGACCGAGTCCACGCGGGCGCCGTCGGTCAGCACGAGGTTGCGGTTCATCTCGTACGTGTCCGTGCCCTCGGCGGCGGCCTCGATGAGGACGTCGCGATCCACACCGCGTGGGCGTCGTCGCCCTGGAGCGCGCCCTTGTAGACGACGTTCGACTTGCAGTGCGGGGTGTTGTGGTCGACCAGGAGGCGGTGCTCCTGGTGCTGGCCCGCGTCGGTGACGTAGAGGCCGAACAGCTCGGCCTCGCCGCCGGTGCCCGCGTACTCGACGCGCGGGTGCAGGCGGACCAGGTCGCCGCCGAAGGTGACGACGACGGACTTGAAGGAGGCGTCGCGGCCGACCAGGGCGTTGTGCTGGGCGACGTGGACCGCCTTGTCGTCCCAGTCCTGGACGGAGACGACGGTGAGCTTGGCGCCGTCGCCGACGATGAAGTCGACGTTGGCGGCGAGCACGGCGTCACCGGTGTGGTCGATGACGACGAGGGCCTCGGCGAACGCGCCCAGCTCGATCACCTGGTGGGCGAAGGCGGTGCCGCCCTCGCCATGCACGGCGATGCGGATCGGCTCGGTGAGGACGGTCTCCTTGGGGACGGTCACGACCGAGGCCTTCTCGAAGGACGAGTACGCCTGCGCGGCGATGCGGTCGACGGGCTTGCCCGCCTTGCCGACGCGCGCGTCGTCCCGGCCCACCGTCTCCTGGGTGACGCCCTCGGGGGCGCTCACCTCGACACGGATACCGCCGTCGGCGACAGCGGTGCCGTCGTGCAGCCCGCGCAGCCGCTCCAGCGGCGTGAACCGCCACTCCTCCTCGCGGCCGTGGGGGACGGGGAAGTCCGCCACGTCGTAGGACGGAGGGGCGCTCATGCGGGTGGCGACGGTGGACTCGGCGGCCACCGCGATCGATCCGGCGGTCGTCGACCCCACGGGGATGTTCTGAGCCTCAGCCATGGCTGTCGTCGTGCTCTCTCTCTGCGCTCTGCGTAAGAAGTCTGCTCGCTGCGGGGGACGGTGTCCGGCCTCAGCCGACCGAACCCTCCATCTGCAGCTCGATCAGCCGGTTCAGCTCCAGGGCGTACTCCATGGGCAGCTCCTTGGCGATCGGCTCCACGAAGCCGCGGACGATCATCGCCATGGCCTCGAACTCGGTCATGCCGCGGCTCATCAGGTAGAAGAGCTGGTCGTCGGAGACCTTGGAGACGGTCGCCTCGTGGCCCATCGAGACGTCGTCCTCGCGGACGTCGACGTAGGGGTAGGTGTCCGAGCGGGAAATCGTGTCGACGAGGAGCGCGTCACAGAGGACGTTCGACTTCGATCCGGCGGCGCCCTCACCGATCTCGACGAGGCCGCGGTACGACGTACGACCGCCGCCGCGCGCCACCGACTTGGAGACGATGTTGGAGGAGGTGTTCGGCGCCATGTGGACCATCTTGGAGCCGGCGTCCTGGTGCTGGCCCTCGCCCGCGAAGGCGATGGACAGGGTCTCGCCCTTGGCGTGCTCGCCCATGAGGTAGACGGCGGGGTACTTCATGGTGACCTTGGAACCGATGTTGCCGTCGATCCACTCCATGGTCGCGCCCTCGTACGCCACGGCGCGCTTGGTGACCAGGTTGTAGACGTTGTTCGACCAGTTCTGGATCGTCGTGTAGCGGCAGCGGCCGCCCTTCTTCACGATGATCTCGACGACGGCGGAGTGCAGCGAGTCCGACTTGTAGATCGGCGCGGTGCAGCCCTCGACGTAGTGGACGTAGGCGTCCTCGTCGACGATGATCAGCGTCCGCTCGAACTGGCCCATGTTCTCCGTGTTGATGCGGAAGTAGGCCTGGAGCGGGATGTCGACGTGCACACCCTTGGGTACGTAGATGAACGAGCCGCCCGACCACACGGCGGTGTTCAGCGACGCGAACTTGTTGTCGCCGACGGGGATGACGGTCCCGAAGTACTCCTTGAAGAGCTCCGGGTGCTCCTTCAGTGCCGTGTCGGTGTCCAGGAAGATGACGCCCTGCTCCTCCAGGTCCTCGCGGATCTGGTGGTAGACGACCTCGGACTCGTACTGGGCCGCGACACCGGAGACGAGGCGCTGCTTCTCCGCCTCGGGGATGCCGAGCTTGTCGTACGTGTTCTTGATGTCCTCGGGCAGGTCCTCCCAGGACTCCGCCTGCTTCTCCGTGGAGCGCACGAAGTACTTGATGTTGTCGAAGTCGATGCCGGAGAGGTCCGAGCCCCAGTTCGGCATGGGCTTCTTGTCGAAGAGACGCAGGCCCTTGAGGCGGAGCTTGGTCATCCACTCCGGCTCGGACTTCTTGGCCGAGATGTCCCGGACGACGTCCTCGTTGATGCCGCGCTTGGCAGAGGCACCGGCGACGTCGGAGTCGGCCCAGCCGTATTCATACGTGCCCAGACCCTCGAGTTCGGGGTGGGCAGTCTCCGTGGGGAGCGTCATGCGGGGTTCCTCCCGGCCGTGCTTGCTGATCCTGAATTGAAAGACTGTGCTGTCTGTGCTGCCCGCTCGGGCTGTGCCGCCTGCGGGGCGCCGCCACTGCGCGGGATGAACGTCGTGCAGACGCCGTCGCCGTGGGCGATGGTGGCAAGGCGCTGCACATGCGTGCCGAGCAGCGTGGAGAACATCTCCGTCTCCGCCTCGCACAGCTGCGGGAACTGCTCGGCGACATGGGCGACCGGGCAGTGGTGCTGGCAGAGCTGCTCGCCGACCGGTGCGCTGCGCGCCGTGGCAGCGTACCCGTCGGCGGTCAGCGCCTTGGCCAGGGCCTCGGTGCGCTGTTCGGGTGGTGCCGCGTCGATCGCCGCCTGGTACGCCGTGGCCTGCGCGGCGATGCGGTCCCGGGCGAAGGCGACGAGGGCGCCCTCGCCGTGCCGCTCGGCGATCCAGCGCAGGGCCTCGGCGGCGAGCGTGTCGTAGGACTGGTCGAAGGCGTCGCGACCGCAGTCGGTCAGGGCGAACACCTTCGCGGGGCGGCCCCGGGTCCGCGCGCCGTAGATGCGCTGCTCGCGGGGCTCGACGACGTTCTCGTGGACGAGGGAGTCGAGGTGCCTGCGGACGGCCGCCTGGGTGAGGCCGAGACGCTTCGCGAGGTCGGCGACGGTGGAGGGGCCGTGGTCCAGGATGGAGCGCGCGACACGGTTGCGAGTGGATCGCTCCCCGGTCGCGAGTTCCTCCTGCGGAGCCTCGCCAACGTTTTTCACAACGCCATTGTTGCGTAATTCCTCAGAGCCTGACAACCCGCGCCGCGATCACCGGCCGGTGCGCTGCGTCACTTAGGTTCACCTAATCTGACCTGCGAAAACGATCACTGATCGATCAAATGCACGATCATTTTGATGGGGTGCTCCGGGGCCGTCCGAACCCCCTGACCAGGCCGGGCACCCCCTCCCGCCGGCCCTTTGTGCACGCGGCGCGGCGCTCTCCCGCGCACGTCCGCGCCCCGCCCGCCCGGCGCCCGCGATCCGTCCCTAGACTGGCTCACCATGCGAAACGAGCCCGTCGTCCAGATCGAGAGTCTGGTCAAGCGGTACGGAACCAAGACCGCGGTCGACGGCCTCGACCTGACGGCCGGGGCGGGCATCACCGCCGTCCTCGGCCCCAATGGCGCCGGCAAGACCACCACGATCGAGACCTGCGAGGGGTACCGCAAGCCGGACTCCGGCACGGTCCGCGTGCTCGGCCTCGACCCGGTCCGCGAGGCCGGGGCGCTGCGGCCCCGCATCGGCGTGATGCTCCAGTCCGGCGGCGTCTACTCCGGCGCCCGCGCCGACGAGATGCTGCGCCACGTCGCCAAGCTGCACGCGCACCCGCTGGACGTGGACGCCCTCATCGAACGCCTCGGGCTCGGCTCCTGCGGGCGCACCACCTACCGGCAGCTCTCCGGCGGCCAGCAGCAGCGCCTCGCGCTCGCGCTGGCGTGGTCGGCAGGCCCGCAGCTGGTCTTCCTGGACGAGCCGACCGCGGGCCTGGACCCGCAGGCCCGCCGGGCGACCTGGGACCTCGTCCGCGATCTGCGCCGCGACGGGGTCGCCGTCATCCTCACCACGCACCACATGGACGAGGCCGAGGAGCTGGCCGACGACGTCGCGATCATCGACGCGGGCGGGTCATCGCCCAGGGCAGCCCCGACGCGCTGTGCCGCGGCGGCGCCGAGAACACCCTGCGGTTCACCGGCCGGCCGGGCCTGGACGTCGCCTCGCTGCTCAAGGCGCTGCCCCCGGTCTCGGCCGCGGCGAGCTGACCCCCGGCGCCTACCGCGTCAGCGGCACGGTCGACCCGCAGCTGCTGGCCACCGTCACCTCCTGGTGCGCCCAGCACGGGGTGATGCCGGACCGGATCTCGGTCGAACGCCACACCCTTGAAGACGTCTTCCTCGAACTCACGGGCAAGGAGCTGCGCGGATGAGCGCCGCCGGTACGTACACGCCGAAGCCGGGTGCCGCCCCGCTCCCCCGCATGATCGCCGCGCAGGCGGCCCTGGAGACGCGGATGCTGCTGCGCAACGGCGAGCAGCTGCTCCTGACGGTGGTGATCCCCACCCTCCTGCTCGTGCTGTTCAGCGTCGTGGACATCATCGACACGGGCGAGGGCAAGGCCGTGGACTTCCTCGCGCCCGGTGTCCTCGCGCTCGCCGTGATGTCCACGGCGTTCACCGGGCAGGCCATCGCGACCGGCTTCGAGCGGCGCTACGGCGTGCTCAAGCGGCTCGGCGCCTCACCGCTGCCCCGCTGGGGCCTGATGGCGGCCAAGACGCTCTCCGTGCTGGTCACCGAGGTTCTCCAGGTCGCCCTGCTCACCGCCATCGCCCTCGCCCTCGGCTGGTCGCCGCACGGCAACCCCTTCTCCGTACTCCTGCTCCTGCTCCTCGGCACCGCGGCCTTCTCCGGCCTCGGTCTGCTGATGGCGGGCACCCTCAAGGCCGAGGTGACGCTGGCGGCCGCGAACCTCGTCTTCCTGCTCCTGCTCATGGGCGGCGGCGTGATCGTGCCGCTCGACAAGTTCCCCGGGGCGGTCCAGTCGGTCCTCGGCCTGCTGCCCGTCTCGGCGCTCTCGGACGGGCTGCGCGACGTCCTCCGGCACGGCGCGGGCATGCCGTGGGCGGACCTCGGCATCCTCGCGGTGTGGGCGGTGCTGGGGCTCGGCGCGGCGGCGAAGTTCTTCCGCTGGGAGTAGCGGCGCGCCCACGGAAGCAGCCGTACGGCGTAACGGCCGTCACAGGAACGTCGGATACGTCCCCCTCGTGAAGCCGTGCACAAGCGCCCCCTACGATGGGGCGCGTGCCAAACGTGACCCGAGCCGACCTCGCTCAAGCCGTGCGGAACCCGCTCGCCTTCATCGCCGAGCGCTGGACCCCCACCCAGCGGACCGTCCAGCGGGCGGCCTTCCTCTCCCTCGCCATGACGGTGGTCATCGTCGTGACGGGCGGAGCCGTACGGCTGACCGGCTCGGGCCTCGGCTGCCCGACCTGGCCCAAGTGCACCGAGGACTCCCTCACCGCGACCAGCGAGATGGGCTTCCACGGCGCCGTCGAGTTCGGCAACCGCATGCTGACGTACGTCCTGTGCGCGGCCGTCGGCTGGGCGATCATCGCCGCCCGCGCGCAGAAGCCCATGCGGCGCAGCCTCACCCGGCTCGGCTGGGCACAGTTCTGGCTGGTCATGGGCAACGCCGTGCTCGGCGGCATCGTCGTACTCGTCGGTCTGAACCCCTATACGGTCGCCGCGCACTTCCTGCTCTCCTCCGCCCTGATCGCGGTCGCCGCCGTCATGTGGCAGCGCACCCGCGAGGGCGACGGCGAGCCGCGTCCGCTGGTCGGCAAGGCCGTGGCGCAGCTCGTCTGGTTCCTGGTCGCGGCCTCGGTGCTGCTGATCGCGGTCGGCACGGTCGTGACCGGCGCCGGTCCGCACGCGGGCGACTCCAGCGACGTACCCCGGATGAACCTCGCCCCGGTCGGCCTGGACTGGGAGGGCGTCACCAAGCTGCACGCGGTGCTCGCCTGGATCGTGGTGACGCTGACCTTCGCCCTGTGGTTCGTGCTCAAGGCGGTGGACGCGCCGCGCGGCCCGCTGGCCCGCACCCGCGACCTGTTCCTGATCCTCCTCGCGCAGGGCGCCATCGGCTACGTCCAGTACTTCACGGAGCTGCCGGAGGTCCTGGTCGGCCTGCACATGTTCGGCTCGTGCCTGGTGTGGATCGCCGTGCTGCGCGTGCTGCTGTCCCTGCGGGAGCGGCCGCTGCCCACGGCCGAGGTGCCCGCGCAGGCGGACGACTCACAGCTCTCCGCGGTCTGACGGGTCCGCGAGGCCGTAGACGCGGCAGGCGTTGCCCGCCGCGATCATCCCCGCCACGCGCTGCGCGTCGGTGAGCGACCAGGCGCCCTCGGCGACCCAGGTGCCCAGGACGCGCCCGAGCGCCTCGCGGAAGAGCCGGGCCCCCACGACGTGCAGCTCGGGCAGTCCGTGCGCGCCGCTGGAGAACAGCAGCTTGCCGAAGGGCGCGAGTTCGAGGATCTCGGCGAGTACGGCCGCCGCCCGCGCCCCGGTGCGCACGAGCGCGGGCCCCAGGTCGGTGTAGACGTGCGGGAAGACGGCCGCGAGGTGGGCGGCGGCGCGGTGGTACGGATAGCCGTGCAGCAGCACCAGATCGGTGCCGAGGCCCGCGGTGGCGCGCGCGAAGTCCCCGAAGTACGCCTGGGGGTCGCCGGCGCCCGCGTGCAGCTGGAGCGGCCGCCCCCGAGGCCACCGCGATCCACAGCAGGTGCCTCAGCAGCACGGGGTCGGCCAGCTCACCGCCCACCTGCCGCGCCGCGAGCCAGCGCCCCACCGCGCGCCGCACCTCGCCCGGCCCCGGCGGCCGCGCCACGAGGGAGAGCGGGTGGCGCACCCCCGCGACCGAGGGTGAAGGCGACGGCGAGCGCGGCGGCGCCGTGGACGGACTCGGCGAGGTTGGCGAGGAAGGAGTCGGCGGTCCCCGAGGTATCGGCGACCTGCTCGGCGAGAAGCTCCAGGCGCACGATCTCGCGGGCCGTGGCGCCGCCCGCGGACGCCATCTCGCCGGGCCCCGTCAGGTCTCCCGGCAGCCCCGTGTCGACGAGGTACGTGGTGATGCCGCTGGCCGCGCAGCAGGCGCGCCCCGACTCCAGGACGCCGAGGTCGCGGCGGCGGGCCAGATAGCGGGCGGGCGGCAGTGCGGTTCGAGGCCGAGCAGCGGCGGGCACCAGCGGCGCACCGCGAAGCCGGTCTGGGTGTCGAAGAAGGTGGTGCCGGGGGCGGGCGGCCCCTCGCCCCGGCCGAGGTGGGCCTCGAAGGTGCCGAGGCCCAGCTCCGTACGGAGGACGCCATGGCAGTACTGGTCCACCAGGGACGGCGTTTCGATCATGCGGGCTCCCGCTGAATGGACCTTGCTCCTACGGTCCTAACGGGTGACGCGCGTGTCAGGTGTTGCTTTCGGCCAGTCTCGGCGGGCCGAACACGTGCCCGGTCTCAGGCGTTCTTCGGGCCGCCGATCTGGATGCCGGCCATGCGCGTCCACTCGTAGGGGCCGGTCCGCACCTTGGCGGCGAAGTCCCCGTCGAAGTCCTCGTGGACGGTGATGCCGGCCTTCTCGACGGCGCTGAGCGCGATGGCGTGCGTGGGGGCCACCAGGTCGCCCCAGCCGCCGTCCTCGCCGACGAGGACGATGCGGGCGCCCTTCTGGCCGAGGTGGGCGACCTGTCCTTCGGCGCCGCCGTGCTCACGGACGAAGGCGCCGATCTCCTTGGCCAGCTTGGCCGCCTTCCGCTCCGCGCGGGCGGCCTGCTTGCCGTCGTCCACCTGCTCGGTCGCCTGCTCGTCCACCTGCTGCGTGTCTGCCATGGGCAGGATGCTACCGACGGGTAGATCGCTTGGCGACAGCCGGGCGGAGTGGCATCGGCCACGAGCCGCGGCGCTAGCGCAGGAAGGGGTCGACCGCCACGGCGACGAAGAGCAGCGACACGTACGTGATGGACCAGTGGAAGAGCCGCATCTCCTTGAGATTGCCGCCCGTGACCTCCGCCTTGGCGCGGTTCTGCAGGCCGTGCGCCTCCCACAGCCACCAGCCGCCGGTCACCAGCGCCACCACCGTGTAGAACCAGCCGGTGTAGCCGAGCGGCTGGAGCAGCAGCGAGACGGCGACCATGACCCAGCTGTAGAGGACGATCTGCCGGGCGACGACCTTGTTGGAGGCGATGACCGGGAGCATCGGCACGCCCACGCGCGCGTAGTCGTCCTTGACCTTCATGGAGAGCGGCCAGTAGTGCGGCGGCGTCCAGAAGAACATGACGAGGAAGAGGATGACCGGCGCCCACGACAGGGAGTTGGTGACCGAGGACCAGCCGATGAGGACCGGCATGCAGCCCGCGATGCCGCCCCAGACGATGTTCTGCGAGGTCCGCCGCTTGAGGATCATCGTGTAGACGACCACGTAGAAGAGGAGCGCGCCGAGCGCGAGCCAGGCGGAGAGCCAGTTCACGGCGAGGCCGAAGAGCAGCGTGGAGACGACCGCGAGGGCGATGCCGAAGACGAGGCACTCGCGGGGGCTCACCATGCCGGTGACCAGCGGCCGCTGCGACGTGCGGTCCATGAGGGCGTCGATGTCGCGGTCGATGTACATGTTGAGCGCGTTGGCGCCGCCCGCCGAGAGGTAGCCGCCCAGGCAGGTCACGAAGACCAGCCACAGGTCGGGCACGCCCTGTTCGGCGAGGAACATCACCGGAACGGTGGTGATGAGGAGGAGTTCGATGATCCGCGGCTTGGTGAGCGCCACGAACGCCTTGACACGGGCCCCGAACGGCCGATGGCTCGGGCTAAGGTCCGTCCCGGAAACCCCCGCTGGACGGGATTCAACGGCCGTCACGCACACCCCTGACAGAGACATCCCAGCGAGCTGTCCGGCACCTTCTGACATGAAGATCCGGTAAAGGCTCGCGCGTACCACGCCACTGTAGACGTTGCCCATACCTCGCCCTTCGCGGGGGTGGGGTCGTGTTGAGCGTCCGGACCCGGGGTACCGAGGGTCGGGCGGCCGGTCGCGCGAGCGGCGCGGAACGTCCTTTGAGCGGACACATGAGCGATACCGAACGACCATTGAGCGGACATATGAGCGGTTCCCTATTCACATGGCGAATCGCCGCGCATTCCTTTCGGGAGGCGGATCACCGCTTGTCCCGGCAGTCTGGAATGACTCGAAAAAATGCACGTTCTGGCAGCGGTAGGCTCGACAACGGCCGGTGAGATTCACATCGCCGGCATTCGACATGTGGAGAGGAGCCCTGACTCAGGGTGAGCACCAAGCCGACCACCACAGACCTCGAGTGGACCGAACTGGACCAGCGAGCCGTTGACACCGCTCGCGTCCTGGCCATGGATTCCGTACAGAAGGTCGGCAACGGCCATCCCGGTACGGCCATGAGCCTCGCGCCCGCCGCGTACACCCTTTTCCAGAAGGTGATGCGCCATGATCCGGCGGACGCGGAGTGGACCGGTCGCGACGGTTCGTCCTTTCCGCGGGCCATTCGTCCCTGACCCTCTACATCCAGCTCTACCTCGCCGGTTTCGGCCTGGAGCTGGATGACCTGAAGGCCTTCCGCACCTGGGGCTCGAAGACCCCGGGCCACCCGGAGTACGGGCACACGACCGGCGTGGAGACGACGACGGGCCCGCTGGGCCAGGGCGTCGCCAACGCCGTGGGCATGGCGATGGCCGCCCGCTACGAGCGCGGTCTGTTCGACCCGGCGACCCCCGCGGGCGAGTCGCCGTTCGACCACCACATCTTCGTCATCGCCGGTGACGGCTGCCTGGAGGAGGGCATCTCCGCGGAGGCGTCCTCGATGGCCGGGCACCAGAAGCTCGGCAACCTCGTGATGCTGTGGGACGACAACCACATCTCGATCGAGGGCGACACCGCCACCGCGATCTCCGAGGACACCCTCAAGCGGTACGAGGCCTACGGCTGGCACGTCCAGCGCGTGGAGCCCAAGGAGAACGGCGACCTCGACCCGGCCGCCCTGTACGCCGCGATCCAGGCCGCCAAGGCCGAGACCGAGCGCCCCTCCTTCATCGCGATGCGCTCGATCATCGCCTGGCCCGCCCCGAACGCGCAGAACACCGAGGCCGCGCACGGCTCGGCGCTCGGCGACGAGGAAGTGGCCGCCACCAAGCGCGTCCTCGGCTTCGACCCGGAGCAGACCTTCGAGGTCTCCGACGAGGTCATCGCGCACACCCGCAAGGCGCTGGACCGCGGCCGTGAGGCCAAGGCCGAGTGGGAGAAGGGCTTCGCCGCCTGGCGCACCGCCAACCCCGAGCACGCCGCCACCTTCGAGCGGGTCGCCGCGGGCGAGCTGCCCGAGGGCTGGGAGGACCACCTCCCCGTCTTCGAGACCGGCAAGGGCGTCGCCAGCCGCGCCGCCTCCGGCAAGGTCCTCCAGGCGCTGGGCGCGGTCATCCCCGAGCTGTGGGGCGGCTCCGCCGACCTCGCGGGCTCGAACAACACGACGATCGACAAGACGTCGTCGTTCCTGCCGGCGGACAACCCGCTGCCGGAGGCCGACCCGTACGGCCGCACGATCCACTTCGGCATCCGCGAGCACTCCATGGCCGCGGAGATGAACGGCATCGCGCTGCACGGCAACACCCGCATCTACGGCGGCACCTTCCTGGTGTTCTCCGACTACATGCGCAACGCCGTCCGCCTGTCCGCGCTGATGCACCTGCCGGTGACGTACGTGTGGACGCACGACTCCATCGGTCTCGGCGAGGACGGCCCGACACACCAGCCGGTCGAGCACCTGGCCTCGCTGCGCGCCATCCCGGGCCTGAACGTCGTACGCCCGGCCGACGCGAACGAGACCGCCATCGCCTGGCGCGAGATCCTCAAGCGCTTCACCAAGGAGTTCGGCAAGGGCGCCCCGCACGGCCTCGCGCTGACCCGCCAGGGCGTGCCCACGTACGACCGCAACGAGGATGCGGCCAAGGGCGGCTACGTCCTGTTCGAGGCCGACGGCGGCACGCCGGAGGTCATCCTCATCGGCACCGGCTCCGAGGTGCACCTCGCCGTCGAGGCGCGTGAGCAGCTCCAGGCCGCCGGCGTTCCGACGCGGGTCGTCTCGATGCCGTCGGTCGAGTGGTTCGAGGAGCAGGACCAGGGGTACCGCGACAGCGTGCTGCCGCCGTCCGTGAAGGCGCGCGTGGCGGTCGAGGCGGGCATCGGCCTGACCTGGCACCGTTTCGTGGGCGACGCCGGACGCATCGTCTCGCTGGAGCACTTCGGTGCCTCGGCCGACGGCAAGGTCCTTTTCCGCGAGTTCGGGTTCACCGCCGACGCGGTGGCCCAGGCGGCGCGGGAATCGATCGCCGCCGTCCAGCGCTGACGCCCGTATACGAACAAGTAGGAGATGTAATTCCATGACAGACGCACTCAAGCGCCTCTCCGAAGAAGGCGTCGCGATCTGGCTGGACGACCTGTCGCGCAAGCGGATCACGTCCGGCAACCTCGCCGAGCTGATCGACCAGCAGCACGTCGTGGGCGTCACGACCAATCCGTCGATCTTCCAGAAGGCCATCTCGCAGGGCGACGGTTACGACCAGCAGCTCTCCGACCTGGCGGCCCGTGAGGTCACGGTCGAAGAGGCCATCCGCATGATCACGACGGCGGACGTCCGTGACGCCGCCGACATCCTGCGCCCGGTCTTCGACGCGACGGACGGCCAGGACGGCCGTGTGTCGATCGAGGTCGACCCGCGCCTCGCGCACAACACCAAGGCCACGGTCGCCGAGGCCAAGCAGCTCGCGTGGCTGGTGGACCGGCCGAACGCGCTCATCAAGATCCCGGCCACCCAGGCGGGCATCCCGGCGATCACCGAGGTCATCGGCCTCGGCATCAGCGTCAACGTCACGCTGATCTTCTCGCTGGAGCGCTACCGCATGGTCATGGACGCGTACCTCGCGGGCCTGGAGAAGGCCAAGGAGCGCGGCCTGGACCTGTCGAAGATCCACTCGGTGGCGTCCTTCTTCGTGTCCCGGGTGGACACCGAGATCGACAAGCGCCTGGACGGCATCGGCACGGACGAGGCCAGGGCCCTCAAGGGCAAGGCCGCCCTCGCCAACGCCCGGCTGGCCTACGAGGCGTACGAGGAGGTCTTCTCCTCCGACCGCTGGGCCGCCCTCGACAAGGCGCAGGCCAACAAGCAGCGTCCGCTGTGGGCCTCGACCGGCGTCAAGGACCCCGCGTACAAGGACACCCTGTACGTCGACGAGCTGGTCGCGCCCAACACGGTGAACACGATGCCCGAGGCGACCCTGGAAGCCACCGGCGACCACGGCCAGATCACCGGCAACACCATCGCGGGCACCTACGACGAGGCCCGCGCGGAGATCGCCGCCGTGGAGAAGCTCGGCATCGCGTACGACGACGTCGTGCAGCTCCTGGAAGACGAGGGCGTCGAGAAGTTCGAGGCCTCCTGGACCGATCTGCTCAAGTCGACCGAGGCCGAGCTGAAGCGCCTCGCTCCTTCGAAGGGCTGACCACTTTGTCAAGCAGCAATCCGCTGCGTGACGCCGCAGACCGACGGCTCCCGCGTATCGCGGGGCCGTCGGGCCTGGTCATCTTTGGCGTCACGGGCGATTTGTCCCGTAAAAAGTTGATGCCCGCCGTGTACGACCTCGCCAACCGAGGTCTGCTGCCGCCGGGCTTTTCCCTCATTGGCTTCGCCCGCCGCGACTGGGAGGACGAGGACTTCGCCCAGGTCGTCCACGACGCGGTCAAGGAGCACTCGCGCACGCCGTTCCGCGAGGAGGTCTGGCAGCAGCTCATCCAGGGCATGCGCTTCGTCCAGGGCAACTTCGACGACGACGATGCCTTCGAGCAGCTCAAGGACACCATCCAGGAGCTGGACAAGGCGCAGGGCACGGGCGGCAACTTCGCCTTCTACCTCTCGGTGCCCCCGAAGTTCTTCCCGCAGGTCGTCCAGCAGCTCAAGAAGCACGACCTCGCCGACGCCCCCGAGGGCGCCTGGCGCCGCGCGGTCATCGAGAAGCCGTTCGGTCACGACCTGGCCTCCGCCCGCGAGCTGAACGCGATCGTGCACGAGGTGTTCGCCCCGGACCAGGTGTTCCGGATCGACCACTACCTCGGCAAGGAGACCGTCCAGAACATCCTGGCGCTGCGCTTCGCCAACCAGATGTTCGAGCCGATCTGGAACCGGTCGTACGTGGACCACGTCCAGATCACCATGGCCGAGGACATCGGCATCGGCGGCCGCGCCGGCTACTACGACGGCATCGGCGCCGCCCGTGACGTCATCCAGAACCACCTGCTCCAGCTGATGGCGCTGACCGCGATGGAGGAGCCCGCCTCCTTCGACGCGAACGCGCTGGTCGCCGAGAAGGCGAAGGTGCTCGGCGCCGTCCGGCTGCCCAAGGACCTCGGCACCAGCACCGTCCGCGGGCAGTACGCCGCCGGGTGGCAGGGCGGCGAGAAGGCCGTCGGCTACCTCCAGGAAGAGGGCATCGACCCCAAGTCGAAGACCGACACCTACGCGGCCATCAAGCTGGAGGTGGACAACCGCCGCTGGGCGGGCGTCCCCTTCTACCTGCGCACGGGCAAGCGTCTGGGCCGCCGCGTCACGGAGATCGCGGTCGTCTTCCAGCGCGCGCCCCACTCCCCCTTCGACCACACGGCCACCGAGGAGCTCGGGCAGAACGCGATCGTCATCCGCGTCCAGCCCGACGAGGGCATCACGGTCCGGTTCGGCTCGAAGGTCCCCGGCACCTCCATGGAGATCCGGGACGTCTCGATGGACTTCGCGTACGGCGAGTCCTTCACCGAGTCCAGCCCGGAGGCGTACGAGCGCCTGATCCTGGACGTCCTGCTCGGCGACGCCAACCTCTTCCCGCGCACGGAGGAGGTCGAGCTGTCCTGGAACATCCTCGACCCGATCGAGGAGTACTGGGACAAGCACGGCAAGCCCGCGCAGTACCCGGCAGGCACCTGGGGCCCGACCGAGGCGGACGAAATGCTCGCACGAGACGGACGGAGCTGGCGTCGGCCATGAAGATCGACCTTACGGACACCACGTCCAGCAAGATCAACAAGGCGCTCGTGCAGGGCCGCCGGGCGATCGGCACCCCGGCCGTCGGCATGGTCCTGACCCTCGTCATCGTCACCGACGAGGAGAACGCCTACGACTCCCTGAAGGCCGCGAACGACGCGTCGCGCGAGCACCCCTCGCGCACCCTCCTGGTCATCAAGCGCACCGCCCGCTCGCCCCGTGACCGCACCACCTCACGGCTCGACGCCGAGGTGCGGGTCGGCGTCGAGGCGGGCACCGGTGAGACAGTGATCCTGCGGCTGTACGGCGAGGTCATCGACCACGCCCAGTCGGTCGTCCTGCCGCTGCTGCTGCCCGACGCCCCCGTGGTCGTCTGGTGGCCGGTGAACGCCCCGCTCGACGCCGCGGCCGACCCGCTCGGCGCCCTGGCCCAGCGCCGCGTCACGGACTCGTACACGGCCGAGCACCCGATCCAGGAGCTGACGGCCCGCGCCGAGTCCTACCAGCCCGGCAGCACGGACCTGGCCTGGACCCGCATCACCCCGTGGCGCTCCATGCTCGCCGCGGCCCTGGACCAGGTCACCTGCAAGGTCACCGAAGTGCAGGTGGACGGCGAGGAGTTCAACCCGAGCTGCGAGCTGCTGGCCATGTGGCTGGCGGACCGCCTGGGCGTACCGGTCAAGCGCGCGGTGTCGGCGGGCCCCGGCCTGACCGGCGTCCGCATGGAGACCACCTGCGGTCCCATCGTGCTGGACCGGGCCGACGGCTCGCTCGCCACGCTCTCCATCCAGGGACAGCCCGACCGCGCGGTGGCGCTCAAGCGCCGCGAGACGGCCGAGCTGATCGCGGAGGAGCTGCGCCGCCTGGACCCGGACGACACCTACGCGTCCGCGCTGAAGTACGGCGTGGACCGCCTGGTCGAGCCGTCCGCCCCGGTGACGGAGGTGGCGGCCGAGGTCAAGGACGCCGCCGCCGGGGAGCCCGAGCCGAAGAAGGCCCCGGCGAAGAAGGCCGCCGCGAAGAAGGCGGCGGTCAAGTGACCGGGGCCCCGCAGCTCGTCGTCCACCGCGACAAGGAGCTGATGGCGCGGGCCGCGGCGGCCCGTCTCATCACGAAGATCGTCGACGCGCAGTCCGCGCGGGGGTACGCCTCGGTGGTCCTCACCGGCGGCCGCAACGGCAACGGCCTGCTGGCGGCGCTCGCCGCCTCCCCGGCCCGGGACGCGGTCGACTGGTCGCGCCTGGACCTGTGGTGGGGCGACGAGCGCTTCCTGCCGGACGGCGACCCGGAGCGCAACTACACCCAGGCCCGGGCGGCGCTGCTGGACGCGGTGCCGCTCAACCCGGCCCGGGTGCACCCGATGCCGGCCTCCGACGGCCCCTACGAGGTGGACGCGCCGCCGAGGTCTACGCCGCCGAACTCGCCGCCGCCGCGCGTCCGGAGGACCACGGCCAGGTGCCGGCCTTCGACGTGCTGATGCTCGGCGTCGGCCCGGACACGCATGTCGCCTCGCTCTTCCCGGAGCATCCGGCGGTGCGCGAGACGGAGCGCTCGGTGGTCGGCGTGCACGGCGCGCCGAAGCCCCCGCCGACCCGTGTCTCCCTGACGCTCCCGGCGATCAGGGCGGCGCGCGAGGTGTGGCTGCTCGCGGCGGGAGAGGACAAGGCGGGGGCCGCGGCCATCGCCCTGTCCGGAGCGGGTGAGGTGCAGGCCCCGGCGGCCGGCGCCCGCGGCCGCTCGCGCACGCTGTGGCTGCTTGACGCGGCGGCGGCCTCGCAGTCCCTCCGGAGCTGTACCCGCCAGCCGTGGCGTAGCCGTACGCACGACGAGGGCCCCCGCACCGCTCCCGGTGCGGGGCCCTTACGCGTGGGCGTGGACGCGGCGGTAACTGCTGCCGTCGCGCTCGCGCACCAGGAGGCCGTCGGTGACGCAGTGCCGGCGCAGCGCCGAGGTGTCGTCGTGCACGGTGCGGAACGCGTCGTTGACCTCGCGCTCGCTGTAGCTGCGGTCGGCGTCGAAGAGGGTGTCCGTGAGGTGGACGAGGAGTTCGTGGCGTACGACGGGGCGTACGGGGATGGCCGTGAGGCGGCCGTGCGCGAAGAAGCCGGTGAGGCGGCGCGGCACGGTGGGATGGGGGTCGACGGGCCCCGGGGCGCGCCGGAAGACGGCCGGGTCGGCGCGCAGCGATCCGTCGGGCAGCCGCTCCACGAGCCCGGTGGCGAGCAGCCGCCCCAGGTGCTTGCGGGCGGCCGGTGAGTCCGCCTCGCGCGGCGGCAGGTCGTCGAGGACGATGCGCGCGTACAGCCGCAGTCTCTCGGGGTCGGCGAGCGCGGCGAGCAGCTGGTCCATGACGGGGTCCCTCCCGACGGGTGACAGAGCCGAAGCAGTGTCACCCGCCGGGCCTCAGGAACGCATCCGATTAACGAGCAGCGCGGCTCAACGCCCACGCAGCTCCCGGTACTTGGCGACGAGAGCGGTGGTCGAACCGTCCAGGTCGGGGACGTCGGCGCCCTCGGTCAGCGCGGGTTCGACGCGCTTGGCGAGGACCTTGCCGAGTTCGACGCCCCACTGGTCGAAGGAGTCGATGTTCCAGACGGCGCCCTGGACGAAGACCTTGTGTTCGTAGAGCGCGATGAGCTGGCCGAGGACCGAGGGGGTCAGCTCCTTGGCGAGGATCGTCGTCGTCGGGTGGTTGCCCTTGAACGTCTTGTGCGGGACGAGTTCTTCGGCAACGCCCTCGGCGCGCACCTCGTCGGGCGTCTTGCCGAACGCCAGCGCCTGCGTCTGCGCGAAGAAGTTGGCCATCAGCAGGTCGTGCTGGGGCACCAGGCCGGGCAGCAGGTCGGCGACCGGCTCGGCGAAGCCGATGAAGTCCGCCGGGATCAACTTCGTGCCCTGGTGGATGAGTTGGTAGTAGGCGTGCTGGCCGTTGGTGCCGGGGGTGCCCCAGACGACCGGGCCCGTCTGCCAGTCGACTTCCTTGCCGTCGCGGTCGACGTACTTGCCGTTGGACTCCATGTCGAGCTGCTGGAGGTAGGCGGTGAACTTGGAGAGGTAGTGCGAGTACGGCAGGACGGCGTGCGACTGCGCATCGTGGAAGTTGCCGTACCAGATGCCCAACAGGCCCATCAGCAGCGGCACGTTGGATTCGGCGGGCGCGGTGCGGAAGTGCTCGTCGACGAGGTGGAAGCCGTCGAGCATCTCGCGGAAGCGGTCGGGCCCGATGGCGATCATCAGGGAGAGGCCGATCGCCGAGTCGTAGGAGTAGCGGCCGCCGACCCAGTCCCAGAACTCGAACATGTTGGCGGTGTCGATGCCGAAGTCCGACACCTTCTCGGCGTTCGTCGACAGGGCCACGAAGTGCTTGGCGACGGCGTCCGAGGGGGCCTTCAGCTCGGTCAGCAGCCAGTCGCGCGCCGACGTGGCGTTCGTGATCGTCTCGATGGTGGTGAACGTCTTGGAGGCGATGATGAAGAGCGTCTCGGCGGCGTCCAGGTCCCGCACGGCCTCGTGCAGGTCCGCGCCGTCCACGTTCGACACGAAGCGGACGGTGAGGTCGCGGTCGGTGAAGGAGCGCAGCGCCTCGTACGCCATGGCGGGGCCGAGGTCGGAGCCTCCGATGCCGATGTTGACGATGTTCTTGATGCGCTTGCCGGTGTGGCCGGTCCACTCGCCGGAGCGGATCTTCTCGGCGAAGACGCTCATCTTGTCGAGGACGGCGTGCACCGCCGGCACCACGTTCTCGCCGTCGACCTCGATGACGGCGTCGCGCGGGGCGCGCAGCGCGGTGTGCAGGACGGCGCGGTCCTCGGTGGTGTTGATCTTCTCGCCGCGGAACATGGCGTCCCGCAGCCCGAAGACGTCGGTCGCCGCGGCCAGCTCGCGCAGCAGCGTCAGCGTCTCCTCGGTGACGAGGTGCTTGGAGTAGTCGATGTGCAGGTCACCGACGTCGAGGGTGTAGGCCGTGCCGCGTGTGGGGTCCGCGGCGAACAGCTCGCGCAGCTGCACCTCCCCGAGCTTCTCGCGGTGGCGGGCGAGCGCCGTCCACTCGGGCGTCTGATTGAGCCTGGCTCGGCTTTCTGCGTTCATCTCGGACTTCAGCCTTCTTTCGTACCTGCGTACGTACCTTGCCCCGCTGCACTGTCCAACCTAATGGATCAGCGGGCGGTATGAGATATCTGGAGCTGTCTGTCCGCACACGTACCGAAACAGGAAACCGGCCGGACACCTTCTCGGTGCCCGGCCGGTCGCCAAGTCTCAGATCTCGCCCCGCAGTTTGGCGAGCGCCTCCGCGAGGATCGCCTCGCCGTCCGCGTCGCTGCGCCGCTCGCGCACATACGCCAGGTGCGTCTTGTACGGCTCGGTGCGCGGCGGGTCCGGCGGGTTGTCCCGGTCCTGACCGGCCGGGAAGCCGCAGCGGGGGCAGTCCCACGTATCGGGGACCTGCGCGTCGCTGGCGAAGCTCGGCTGCGTCTCGTGCCCGTTGGAGCACCAGAAGGAGATGCGCAGTCGCGGCGCGGACTCACCGCGCTCGGCCTCGCCCATCGGCCCCGCCCCGACCCGACTTCCTCGGATCGCGTTGCCACTTGCCACGGTCGTAACTCCCTGCGTGATGGTGCTGCTGCGGGCGCCTCAGTTTACGTAAGGCCCAACGCGCGTCCAGTGTTGGGAGTTACACCCCACCCCCGGACGCAAGCCCCATGATAAGCCGCACACGCGGACTCGCACCGGACAAGCGACCAGTGGCTGACGCTAGTTGTTCGCCTTCATGAGCAGCCCCAGCGCGACAATGCACGCGAACCACAGCAGACCGACCACGACCGTGATGCGGTCGAGGTTGCGCTCCGCGACGGAGGAGCCACCGACGGACGACTGCATGCCGCCGCCGAACATGTCGGAAAGGCCGCCGCCCTTGCCCTTGTGCATCAGCACCAGCAACATCATCAGAGCGCTGAAGACGATGAGGGCGATCGAGAACCCCATAACCACGGCTGGACCAACTTCCTCGGATCTGAATCGACGGCGGGGGCCGGAAGCACGCAGCCCCCGGCCCCGCAAGGGTACCCCTCCGCGACTGGACCGCCGCTACCGCGTACTCACTGGTCGCGGAAGCGGACGATCTTGACGAACTCGTCCGCGTCGAGCGCGGCGCCGCCCACCAGGGCGCCGTCGACGTCCGGCTGGGCCATGATCGCGGCGACGTTCCCGGACTTCACCGAGCCGCCGTACTGGATGCGCACCTTGTCGGCCAGCTCCTGGGAGTACAGCTCGGCGAGGCGGCCGCGGATCGCGCCGCAGACCTCCTGCGCGTCCTCGGGGGTCGCGACCTCGCCGGTGCCGATCGCCCAGACGGGCTCGTAGGCGATCACGATGGACTCGGCCTGCTCGGCCGGGATGTCCTTGAGGCCGCCGTCGACCTGGTTCAGCGTGTACTGGACCTGCTGGCCGGCCTTGCGGATGTCCAGGCCCTCGCCGACGCAGAGGATCGGGGTCAGGCCGTGCTGGTAGGCGGCCTTCACCTTGGCGTTGCAGAGCTGGTCGGTCTCGTTGTGGTACTGGCGGCGCTCGGAGTGGCCCACGGCGACGTAGGTGCACTTCAGCTTGGCCAGCATCGAGCCCGAGATCTCGCCGGTGTAGGCACCGGAGTCGTGCGCCGAGATGTCCTGGGCGCCGTACTTGATCTGGAGCTTGTCGCCGTCGACCAGGGTCTGCACGGAGCGCAGGTCGGTGAAGGGCGGCAGGACGGCGACCTCGCAGGCCTCGTAGTCCTTGTCCGCCAGGGCGAAGGCGAGCTTCTGGACGTGGGCGATGGCCTCCAGGTGGTTGAGGTTCATCTTCCAGTTGCCCGCCATCAGCGGGGTACGCGTACTCATCAGGTGTCAGTTCTCCAGTGCCGCGAGGCCGGGGAGCGTCTTGCCCTCGAGGTATTCGAGGGAGGCGCCGCCGCCGGTGGAAATGTGGCCGAATGCGTTCTCGTCGAAGCCCAGGGTCCGCACGGCGGCGGCGCTGTCGCCACCGCCGACGACCGTGAAGGCCGAGGTGTCGAGGAGCGCCTGGGCGACCGCCTTGGTGCCCTCGGCGTAGTCGGGGTGCTCGAAGACGCCCATCGGACCGTTCCAGAAGACGGTGGCCGCGTCGGCGAGCTTCGAGGCGTAGAGCTTACGGGTCTCGGGGCCGATGTCGAGACCCTCCTGGTCGGCCGGGATGGCGTCGGCGGCGACCGTGGTGGGGTTGGCCGGGGCCTTGGTCTTCAGGTCCGGGAAGTCCGGCGAGACCAGCACGTCGACGGGGAGGACGAACTCGACGCCCTTCGCCTCGGCGCGCTTCATGTACTCCTTGACCGCCGGGATCTGGTCCTCCTGGAGGAGGGAGATGCCGACCTCGTGGCCGAGGGCCTTGAGGAAGGTGTAGGCCATGCCGCCGCCGATGAGGATGCGGTCGGCCTTCTCCAGGAGGTGGTCGATCACGCCGAGCTTGTCGGAGACCTTGGCGCCGCCGAGGACGACGGCGTAGGGCCGCTTGACGTCGTCGGTGAGCTTCTTCAGGACGCCGACCTCGGTGGCGATGAGGTGGCCGGCGTAGTGCGGCAGCTTGGCCGGGAGGTCGTACACGGAGGCGTGCTTGCGGTGCACCGCGCCGAAGCCGTCACCCACGTACACATCGGCGAGGGCGGCCAGCTGCTCGGCGAACTCGGCGCGCTCGGCGTCGTCCTTGCTCGTCTCGCCCGCGTTGAAGCGGAGGTTCTCGATGACGGCGAGCCTGGCCGGGCTCCAGCCCGCCGACCGTGTCGTGCGCGGCGGTGCCCACGGTGTCCTGGGCGAACGCGACGGGCGCGCCGAGGAGTTCCCCGAGCCGCTCGGCGGCGGGGCGCAGCGAGAAGGCGGGGTCGGGGGCGCCCTTGGGGCGGCCGAGGTGCGAGGCCACGACGACCTTGGCGCCCGCTTCGGCGAGGGCCTTGACGGTCGGCAGGACGGCGCGGATGCGGCCGTCGTCGGTGATGGTGCCGTCGGCGAGCGGCACGTTGAGGTCGGCGCGGACGAAGACCCGCTTGCCGTTGACCCCTTCGGCGAGAAGTGCGTCGATCGTCTTCACTACTGGACTCCTTGGGAGGGCTGACGCGCAACAGGGCCCGTCCGGCGCGGCGGTGCGCGGGACAGGCCCTGTGCTCACATCGAGATGCCTGCTCTGGATATTAGAGCTGACCGCCGACGAAGACCGTGAGGTCGACCAGACGGTTGGAGTAGCCCCACTCGTTGTCGTACCAGCCGAGGATCTTCACCGACTTGCCGTCCTGGACCATCGTCATCGACGAGTCGAAGGTGCAGGAGGCCGGGTCGCTGACGATGTCCGAGGACACGATCGGGTCCTCGGTGTAGAACAGGTAGCCCTTCAGGTCGCCGTCGTCGGCGGCCTTCTTGAACGCGGCGTTGACCTCGTCCTTGGTGACCTCGCGGGAGACCTCGACGACCAGGTCGGTGGCCGAGCCGGTCGGGACCGGGACGCGCATCGCGATGCCGTCGAGCTTGCCCTTGAGCTGGGGCAGGACCAGGGCGGTGGCCTTGGCGGCGCCCGTCGTGGTCGGGATGATGTTCTCGGCGGCGGCGCGGGCGCGGCGCAGGTCCTTGTGCGGGAAGTCCAGGATGCGCTGGTCGTTGGTGTACGCGTGGACCGTGGTCATCAGGCCCTTGACGATGCCGAAGTTCTCGTCGAGAACCTTCGCCATCGGCGCCACGCAGTTGGTGGTGCAGGAGGCGTTGGAGATGACGTGGTGGTTGGCCGCGTCGTACTTGTCCTGGTTGACGCCCATCACGATGGTGATGTCCTCGTCCTTGGCCGGAGCCGAGATGAGGACCTTCTTGGCGCCGCCGGCGATGTGCTTCTCGGCGTCGGCCTTCTTGGTGAAGATGCCCGTGGACTCGATCACGATGTCGACGCCGAGGTCGCCCCACGGGATGTCGGCGGGGTTGCGCTCGGACAGCACCTTGATGGTGTGGCCGTCGACGGTGATGGTGTCCTCGGTGTGCGACACCTCGGCCTTGAGGCGGCCCAGGATGGTGTCGTACTTCAGAAGGTGCGCGGTGGTCGCGGTGTCACCCAGGTCGTTGACAGCCACGACTTCGATGTCCGCACCCTGCTCCAGCAGCGCGCGGAAGTAGTTGCGACCGATGCGGCCAAAGCCGTTGATGCCTACGCGGATCGTCACGAAACCGATCTCCTCGTTGGTACGCCGGTTTTGCACGCCGGCGAGTTGTATGGGATGTCCCCGACCGCTTCCGACCCTACCTCTCTGAAGCCCCTGAGGTGACATTGAGAGGGCGCTGAAGCGACTCGGTGGCTCGTACCCCTCAGTAGCGGCACCAACCACCGGGTCCTTGGTCCCGAATATGGGCGTCAGCTGCGCAGATGTGCCAGGGAGGCGCCCATAAGAGCGGCCCGCCCGGCCTTTCCGGGGACGTGTTCGAAGCCGAACCCGAGCAGCACGCTGTCACGCGCTGTAACCGCCGCGTGGGGTCGGTAGAGCTCCCCGGTCCGCGCCCAGTCGCCTGTGGTATGGGGGCTCCCGGCCGGGGGCGCCGCGACGGCCCAGGAGCCGAGCGAGGTCTCGAACCCCTCGGTCTCCTTGACGTCGCCGCCGAGGACCAGCCGGGCGTCGTCGGCGAAGAGGCCGCGTCCGCCGCTGGAGGGGTCGGTGACCGAGCTGAGGGAGACCTCGACCTTCTTGCCCGCGTAGGCGCTCAGGTCGAAGGCGACGCTCTTCCAGCCGCCGGAGGAGCCCGTGAAGCTGTTCCAGGACCCGCTGGTGCCGGTGGCCGTGCAGCCGTCCGCCCCTTGCGTCAGGTAGTGGCGCAGGAAGGGGTGGCCGTTGAGGAGGAACCCGGCCGCGCACTCGGCGGGCACGGTGGCCGCGCTGTGGCCGTTCTTGTCGGGCAGCGTCGTCCAGTCGTCGGCGCCGGGGGTGTGGGCTTCGAGCAGCCCGTGGTCGTAGCCGGACTCCAGGCTCCAGTTGAGCGCGAGCCGCAGCTCCGGCTTGTCGGCGGCCGGGACACCGGTCAGGTCGACGGTGCGGGTGAGCCGCTTGTAGTCCCGGTCGGCGTGGGTGGCGGAGGCCATGCCCTGGCCCGCGAAGGGGGCGTAGGGGTTGGCGGTGCCGGGGTAGGACCCCGCGGCGGCGCTCTTGAACCGCGGGAACTGCTGGGCGGGCAGGTTGTCGGAGGTGACGGTGAAGCGTCCGGCCTTGTCGAGCGGGTTGCCGTCGGCGTCACCGAGCGGGATCTTCACTTCCTTGAGAGCGCCGCTGCCCTCGAAGGCCTTGGCGCCGGTCGCGGAGAGCCGTTCGTACGCCCCCAGGTAGTACTGCGCGAAGTCGTCGGTGCGGGCCTCCCCCAGGTCGACGGCGCCGCCGGTCCGCTCGCCGGACTCGATGAGCTTGCCGCCCTCGTTGAGGTAGGCGCGCAGGGCCAGCTGGGTGGGGGCTCCGGGGACGGCGTCGCCCGTGTGGTGCACGACGGCGGAGAAGTGCGACAGGACGCCGAGCGGGTGCGGGACGCCTTGCTCGGCCACGTCCCAGACGGCCGCCGAGCGTCCGTTGGCCTTCAGGGCGTCGACGTACTTCTGGGTCTGGGCGGCCGTGGCGCCTTCCTCGGCGACGACGAGCGTGCTCGCCCTCGGCCGCTCGGCGACGGTGTACGTGAAGTGCTCGCTCTGGGTGCGGCCCTTCTTGGTGCGGCCGGTGAACCACACCTCGACCTTGTCGCCCACGCGCGCGTCCTCGATCCCGGCGCGGTACTGGTCGAAGCGGAGGTTGTCCTCGCCGCCGTAGGTCTCGCCGCCCCTCCAGGCCCTGAGCCCGTGCTTGATGGAGTGGGTGCGGCCGCCGTTGATCCGGTAGTTCAGCTCCTTGTCGCGCACCGACTTGCGGGCGGTGACGGCGACTTCCTGGTCGCCCCCGCGTGCGTACGAGGTGGAGAAGGCGTCCGGGGTGAAGTCCGGGGCCTCGACGCCGGTGACGGAGACCGGCTTGTCGGGGTGGAGGGCGGTCTCGGCGACGGCGAGCGCGAACGGGACGTTCTTCTCGAACTCCTGTTGGATCAGCTTCTCGTCGTCGGGGAAGGTGAAGATCGACGCGCAGTCCTGCGGCCGCCAGGCGTCGTCCGGGTCGATGTTCGAGGCGGTCTGGCAGGTGGACATCTCCGGGGTGAACATCGCGATGCCGTTGATGTTGCCCGCGTGGCCGTCGGCCTCGCCGTTGGTGGTGTACAGCTCGGAGGAGACCTGCGGGTGGTAGCCGGGGATCGCGGGCTTCTCGGGGGTTCCGGCGAGCGCCTTGTAGAGCACGTCGTCCGGGGTGTTCGTGGCGACCTGCCAGCCCACTCCGTAGAGGATCAGTTCGCCCGCGGAGTGGTAGTTGATGCCGTACTCGAAACCGATGCGCTTCTGGAAGCGGTCGAGCGCCTTGGTCTCCGGCTCGGACATCGGTCCGGTGCCGCGGTAGGTCTCGGAGGAGGCGTCGGGGGACGATCCTTCGTTGTCGTAGCCCCACTTGTAGGCGAAGTTGCGGTTGAGGTCGACGCCGTCGCCCGGCCCGGTCTCACCGTCGCCGTTGATGTCGCGGAGGTTCTTGCGCCACTGGCGCTCGCCGTCGGCGGCGTGGGTGAAGTCGTAGCCGTCGGGGTTGGCGGAGAGCACGAACCACAGCTCGGTGGAGTCCACGAGCCTGGTGATGCGCTTGTCCTTGCCGTAGTTGTCCAGGTAGTGGTGCATCAGGCGGCGGGTCATCTCGGGGGTGATCCACTCGCGCGCGTGCTGGTTGGCCAGGTGGAGCGTGGCGGGCTTGGAGCCGTCCCGGGTCTTCTTCGCGTTCTTGGAGAGCTTCAGGGCGAGGATGTCCTTGCCCTGGACGGTCTTGCCGATGGAGACGACCTTGGTGAGGCCGGGGTGGGCCTGCCCGGTCCTGACGATCTCTTCCTGGAGGCCGCCCTTGCCGCTGTAGGGCCGGTAGACCCCATCCCCGGCGGCTCGGATCTTCCGCTGCGCCGCCTCGGAGATCGTGTGCTCGCGCAGTGCGATGCCCTGGCGCTCGATGGCCTCGGCCTGGCCCTCGGTCAGATACAGCTCGACCGGGCCGGCGCCGCGCCCGTGGGCCTGGCCCGCCAGTTCGTGGGCGTCCTGCCCCGCCTCGACCAGGATCGGTATCTGTTTCTCGGTGACGTCGGCCTGGTAGACCTTCACGGCCGCCGGGTCGTCGCGGCCGGGGCCCTCGCCGGTCCGCTCGCCTGGGCGTGCGGTGCGGCGGCCAGGCCGCCGATGAGCAGTGCGCTCGCGGCGAGGATCGATCTCGCGCTCGCTCTTCGTCTCATGAGCCCCCCTTGCGGTGGTCCGGCACGGGTGTGCGGGATGCACAGACATGCGGGTGCCAGGCTCGTGACAGTGCATGATCATGTCAATACGGCGGGTGAGGGCGCGTGGGTTCGGTGACGGTGTGCCGGTCCGGTGACGGTGTGCGGGGTGGGCGCGGGAAAGCCGCCGGCGCCCGGGGGGACGCCGACGGCTTTCAGGTACGTACGGGGGTTCAGACCGCCATGTTGTCGGCGAGTTCCTCGGTCAGATTGGACTCCGTGCCGGGGATGCCCAGGTCCTGCGCCCGCTTGTCGGCCATGGCGAGCAGGCGGCGGATGCGGCCCGCGACGGCGTCCTTGGTCAGCGGCGGGTCGGCGAGCGCGCCCAGCTCCTCCAGGGAGGCCTGCTTGTGCTCCATGCGCAGCCGTCCGGCCGCCGCGAGGTGCTCGGGGACCTCGTCGCCGAGGATCTCCAGGGCGCGCTGCACCCGGGCGCCGGCGGCGACGGCCGCGCGGGCCGAGCGGCGCAGGTTAGCGTCGTCGAAGTTGGCGAGGCGGTTGGCGGTGGCGCGCACCTCGCGCCGCATCCGCCGCTCCTCCCAGGCGAGCACCGACTCGTGGGCCCCGAGGCGGGTGAGCAGGGCGCCGATCGCGTCCCCGTCGCGTACGACGACCCGGTCCACGCCCCGGACCTCGCGCGCCTTGCTCGCGATCTGGAGTCTGCGCAGCGGCGCCGACCAGCGCGAGCGCGGCCTCGGCCCGGGGCAGGTGACCTCCAGGGACGACGAGCGGCCCGGCTCGGTGAGCGTGGCCGTGCGCGAGGAACGCCCCGCCGCCAGGCGGCCTCGGCGTCGCAGGTGGCCCCCGAGACCACCTGCGGCGGCAGACCGCGGATGGGACGGCCGCGGCCGTCCACCAGGCCCGTCTGGCGGGCGCGCTCGATCGCCGCCCGCGACCACCCGGACGACGTAACGCGAGCCGCGCCGCAGCCCGCCGGGGGCCATCACGATCAGCTCCGAGCCGTGCCCGAAGATCTCCAGGATGTCCCGCTTGAGGCGGCGCGCCGCCATCGCGGTGTCCAGCTCCGCCTCGATCACGATGCGGCCGCTCACCAGGTGAAGGCCGCCCGCGAACCGCAGGATCGCCGAGACCTCTGCCTTCCTGCAGCAGGTCCGGGTGACGGGGAGCCGGGAGATCTCGTCCTTCACCGCTGCCGTCATCGCCATGGGCCGATCCTTCCATGCATCCGAAAAATACGGTCGTACGCGGCTGCCAGGAGCTCCGGATCGTGCCTCGGAGTTCCGTCGGGCCGGGCCACCGGCGCCAGCTCGACCGTGGCACCGAGCCGCTTCGCGGCATCGGTCAGTGACTCACGGTCGGGCACGGCGGCCTCGTCGGCCAGCACCACGTCCAGGGCGAGTTTAGGGGCGTGTCGGGCCAAAACCTCCAAATGACGCTGCGGAGAGAAGCCATCGGTTTCTCCCGGTTGCGGCGCGAGGTTGAGCGGGAGGACCTTGCGGGCCTTCGTCTCGGTGAGCGCGTCGAGCAGTTCGGGGACCAGCAGGTGCGGGATCACCGAGGAGAACCAGGAGCCGGGGCCGAGGACCACCCAGTCCGCGTCGAGGACGGCGGCGACCGCCTCGAGGACGGCCGGCGGGTCGTGCGGCACGACGTGCACGGACTGGACCTCGCCGGGGGTGAGGGCCACCGTGGCCTGGCCGCGGACGGTGTCCACGTCGTCGGGGCGGGCCGGGTCGTGGCCCTTGACCAGGGCCTGCAGCTCCAGCGGCACCGCCGACATGGGCAGCACGCGGCCCTGCGCGCCGAGCAGCCGGCCGACCAGGTCCAGGGCCTGGACGTGGTCGCCGAGCTGCTCCCACAGGGCGACGATCAGCAGATTGACCGACCGCGTGCTCGTGCAGGTCGCCGCGGGACTGGAAGCGGTGCTGGATGACGCGGGCCCAGGTCTGGCCCCAGTCGTCGTCGCCGCAGAGTGCGGCGAGCGCCTTGCGGAGGTCGCCGGGGGGCAGCACGCCCAGCTCGTCACGGAGGCGACCGCTGGAGCCGCCGTCGTCGGCGACGGTGACGACGGCGGTGAGGTCACCGGCCCCGGTGATGCGGCGCAGCGCGGCGAGCGAGGCGGACAGGCCCATGCCTCCGCCGAGCGCGACCACCTTCGCTGGGCCCCCCGCTTGCGGCCCAGCCGGCTCAGGCGGACGGTCCGGCGGCTCGGCTTCACTCGCGCCCCATGTCCCGGTGGACGAGGACGGTCTCCACGCCCTCGGACGCCAGGCGCGCCGCGAGCTTCTCCGACATGGCCACCGAGCGGTGCTTGCCGCCCGTGCAGCCGACCGCGATGGTCACGTACCGCTTGCCCTCGCGGCGGTAGCCCGCGGCGATGAGCTGGAGCAGCTCGGCGTAGCGGTCGAGGAACTCCTTGGCGCCGGGCTGGTTGAAGACGTACGCGGCCACCTCTTCGTTGAGGCCGGTGTACTGGCGCAGCTCCGGGACCCAGTGCGGGTTCGGCAGGAAGCGCATGTCCACGACGAGGTCGGCGTCGACCGGCAGGCCGTACTTGAAGCCGAAGGACATGACGGTGGCCCGCAGCTCGGGCTCCTCCTCGCCCGCGAACTGGGCGTCCATCTTGGCGCGCAGCTCGTGGACGTTCAGGCTGGAGGTGTCGATGACCAGGTCGGCGTCGCCGCGCAGCTCGCGCAGCAGGTCGCGCTCGGCCGCGATGCCGTCGACGATGCGGCCGTCGCCCTGGAGCGGGTGCGGGCGGCGGACCGACTCGAAGCGGCGGACCAGGGCCTCGTCGGAGGACTCCAGGAAGACGATGCGCCGCGTGACGTTCTTGGACTCCAGCTCGGCGAGGGATTCGCGGAGGTTGTCGAAGAAGCGCCGGCCGCGTACGTCGACGACGACCGCGATGCGGGCGACGTTGCCCTGCGAGCGGGCGCCGAGCTCCACCATGGTGGGGATCAGCGCGGGCGGCAGGTTGTCGACGACGAACCAGCCGAGGTCCTCCAGGCATTTGGCCGCCGTACTACGTCCGGCACCCGACATGCCGGAGATGATCACCAGCTCCGGGATCGCCGCTTCGGGGACTCCTGGCGTCTCGATCGGCGTGCCCGCGCTCACTTGCTCTCCACCTTCGTCGTGCTCGCTCATGTCTCCTGCCCCCGTCGTTCCTCCGAGGCACCCGCGGTCACGGGCGCCTCACCTGCACTGCCGGAGGGACCCGCGGTCACGGGTTCCTCGCCCTCATTGCCGGGGCTGCCCGCCGGGGCGGGCTCCTCGACTCCACGGTCCGGGGTGCCCGCCGAGGTGGGCTCCGCGGACTGGCTGCCGGGGGTGTCCGCCGAGGCGGGCTCCCCGGACTCGCTGCCGGGGGCGCCGGCCGTCGTCGCGGGCTCCTCGACCGCATCGCCGGGGAGCACCGCCATCACGGGCTCCTCGACCACATCGCCGGGGAGCACCGCCGTCACGGGCTCTTCGGACGCACTGCCCGAGGTGCCCGCTGAGGTGGGCTCCTCGACTCACTGTCCGAGGCACCCGCCGCGGTGGGCTCCTCGTCTTCCATGATCTCTCCGGTGGCCATGTTCACCGCGGGGCCCGCGGGTACCGCGCCGGCCAGGGCCGCCACGATGACCTCGGCCGTTTTGCGGCCTATTCCGGGCACCTCGCAGATCTGGTCGATTGTCGCGGATCGCAGCCGCTTCACCGAACCGAAGTGTTTGATCAGCGTCCGCTTGCGGGCGTCGCCGAGGCCCGGCACCTCGTCCAGCGGCCCAGCCTTGAAGCGCTTGGCCCGCTTGCTGCGCTGGTAGGTGATGGCAAAGCGGTGCGCCTCGTCCCGTACGCGCTGGAGGAGATAGAGCCCCTCGCTGGTGCGCGGCAGGATGACCGGGTCGTCCTCGCCGGGGACCCAGACCTCCTCCAGACGCTTGGCCAGGCCGCAGACCGCGATGTCGTCGATGCCCAGCTCGTCCAGGGCCCGCTGGGCGGCCGCGACCTGCGGCTGGCCGCCGTCGACGACGACGAGCTGGGGCGGGTAGGCGAACCGCTTGGGGCGGCCGTCCTCCTCGAGAAGGCCGCTCGCGGGGACCTCGCCGTTCACCTCGGCCGTGCCCGTACCGGCATCCGTGCCGGCGCCCTCCTGCGCCCACTCCCCCGTCTTCTCCTTGTCGGAGATGTAGCGCTTGAAGCGGCGGGTGATCACCTCGTGCATGGAGCGGACGTCGTCCTGCCCCTCGAAGCCCTTGATCTGGAAGCGGCGGTACTCGCTCTTGCGGGCGAGGCCGTCCTCGAAGACGACCATCGACGCCACGACGTCGTCGCCCTGGAGGTGCGAGACGTCGTAGCACTCGATGCGCAGGGGGGCGCTGTCCAGCTCCAGGGCGGCGGCGATCTCCTCCAGGGCGCGGGAGCGGGTGGTCAGGTCGGAGGCCCGCTTGGTCTTGTGCAGCACGAGGGACTGCTGGGCGTTGCGCGCGACGGTCTCCATCAGGGCCTTCTTGTCGCCGCGCTGCGGGATGCGCAGCGAGACGTTCGCCCCGCGGCGCTCGGTCAGCCACTCCTGGACCGGCTCCAGCGGGTCGGGCAGGGCGGGGACGAGCACCTCCTTGGGTACGGCGTCGCCGCTCTCCTCGCCGTAGAGCTGCTGGAGTGCGTGTTCGACGAGGTCGCCGCTGGTGACCGCCTCGACCTTGTCGGTGACCCAGCCGCGCTGGCCGCGCACGCGTCCGCCCCGGACGTGGAAGATCTGGACGGCGGCCTCCAGCTCGTCCTCGGCGAGGGCGATGAGGTCGGCGTCGGTGGCGTCGGCGAGGACGACGGCGCTCTTCTCCATCGCCTTCCTGAGGGCGTCTATGTCGTCACGCAGGCGCGCCGCGCGCTCGTACTCCATCTCCTCGGCCGCGTCCGTCATCTGCCGCTCCAGGCGGCGGATGTACGTCCCCGTGCGGCCCGCCATGAAGTCGCAGAAGTCCTCGGCGAGTTGGCGGTGGTCCTCGGGGGTGACGCGCTCCACACAGGGCGCCGAGCACTTGCCGATGTACCCCAGCAGGCAGGGACGGCCGGTGCGGGTGGCGTTCTTGAACACGCCCGCGGAGCAGGTGCGCACCGGGAAGGCGCGCAGGAGCAGGTCGACGGTGTCGCGGATCGCCCACGCGTGGCCGTACGGCCCGAAGTAGCGCACGCCCTTCTTCTTGTGGCCGCGCATCACCTGCACGCGCGGGAACTTCTCGTTCATCGTGACCGCGAGGTACGGATAGCTCTTGTCGTCGCGGTACTTGACGTTGAACCGGGGGTCGAACTCCTTGATCCAGGAGTACTCCAGCTGGAGCGCCTCGACCTCGTTGTTCACCACCGTCCACTCGACGGAGGCGGCGGTAGTCACCATGGAGCGGGTGCGGGGGTGGAGATTGGCCAGGTCCTGGAAGTAGCTGGCCAGGCGCTGGCGCAGGCTTTTGGCCTTCCCGACGTAGATCACCCGGCGGTGCTCGTCGCGGAATTTGTAGACCCCCGGGGCGTCGGGGATCTGTCCCGGCTTGGGGCGGTAGCTGGAAGGGTCGGCCATGTCGGACAGCCTACTGGCGTGCACTGACAGACCGGGGGCCGCCGCCGGGGGCGGGCGGACGTACGGAAGCGGCGGCTGCCGCCCGGGCCCGGACGACGTACGGAAACGGCTGCCGTCGCCCGGGCCCGGACGACGTACCGAAACGGCGGCCGGGGTGCCGGCCGCCGTTCCTCCCGATCAGCCCTGGTGCTGGGCCCGGCGGCGCCTCACCAGCGCCGCCCCGGACAGGCCGAGGGCGGCCAGGGCGCCCGCGCCGGCCAGCGAGGAGGCGACGGTGACGGGGCCGCCCTGGTCCTGCCCTTGGCCGGAGGGCTGCCCGGGCTTCGGGGCGTCGTATCCGCCCGCCTTGCCCGACTTCTCGTACGCGGAGCCCGGCAGCTTGTCGCCGTACGCCTTCTGGACTCGTTCGCGGTAGGCCGCGAGCGAGGTCCCTTCGGCGCCCACCGCGCGTACCGCGTCCTTGTCCAGGGGCAGCACGCGCGCGTGGCCCTGCACGTACCAGGCGTTGATCTGCGGCTCGTGGAAGACGGTGCCGCCGGGCAGCTTCTCGGCGCCCACGCGCGCGTACCGGGTCTCGTCGTCGCCTGTGGCGATGTTCACGACCTGCCACGAACCGGCCCGCTCGACGGTCCAGAGGGAGGCCTTCTGGCCGTCGGAGGAGACCGCCTTGCTGGCGAGGAACTCCAGGCGGGCCACCGGCGCGCCCTTCTTGCCCGCGACGAACTCCGGGGAGAGGTAGTACACGGGCACGGCCTTGCCCTTGATGCTCGGGTTCGCGGCGGCCTTGGAGACGGCTCCCTCGCGGGCGAAGAAGCGGGAGAGCGTCTCGAGGGTCTTCGGCGCCTGCGCGGCCTTGTGCGCGGCGGCGCGGGAGGCCGCCGTGGGGGCCGCGGGGCCCGCGTCGGTGGAGCCGGTGGAGTCGGCGGAGGCGGCCGGGGCCGCGAGCCCCAGCGACAGGGCGACGGCCGAACCGGCGAGCGCGGCCCTGACCAGAGGGCGGGACAGGTGACGGGGCAGGTGACGGGTCATCGCGCTCACGCCCCGATCCGGTAGAGCGAGTGGGTCCAGGAGAAGGTGTTGTTGTCGACGTACCAGGCGTGCGAGGCCCAGTTGTAGCGGTCGCTGGAGGGCCACGGGTCGCCCCAGTAGACCCAGCTGTTGGCGTCGTCGTAGCCGTACAGGACGTGCATGTGGCCGCCGCCGTTGGACCACTGGATACGGGTCTCCACCGGGCGCCCGGCGTCCACCTCCGCCTTCACCGTGGGATAGCGGAGCCAGCCGGTGACGTACGAGCCGGGGTTGATGCCCGCCCAGCGCAGGCCGTTCTGGACGTTGCCCAGGGTGGCCTGGTTGTTGGGGCACTCGGTGTTCTGGTTGCGCCCGAAGGCGGCGTTGCAGAACTGGTTCTGGCTGTAGTTGCGGCCCATGAAGGCCGCGATGGTGTTGCCGCCGGCCGCCCAGCACCAGTTGGTCTTCTGCTGCGCCTGCATGGTGATGTTCAGGCGCCTGGCGGCGAACGCGGAGACGCCGTCGGCGGCGGCGCTCGCCGTGTGGGCGGTGGGCGCGGTGGTGATGACGGGGGCGGGAGCGAGGGCGGGGGCCGCTGTGGCCGTAGCCGTGGCCGTCGGTACGGCGAAGTGCGCTGCCGCGACGACGGCGAGCTCGGCCCTGGCGGCTACGTCTGCCTGTGCCTCTGTTCTTGCGGATCGGTGGGCGCATAGCGGTCCTCCCGAGCGGGGTGTGGGGTGTGGAGGAGCGCGTCCGGACGCCTGCGATTGAGCATCGAGTGTTGTCGGGTGCAGGTCAACACGCTTCAATGCGGAATTACCTGGGCCGTGAACGGGAGGCGTACGGAAGTGAACAAGCGCCGTACGCCCACCTGGCGACCCACTCCGACCGGCGCGAACGCCGGGACGGCTGGAGTGAACGTTCACAGGAGGGTCCTCATGCGGAACGGCACACGGTTCGCGGAGGGCGAGCCTGGGGTGGACGTGGCGGGGAGGGTGGGGGGACGGTCGGAGGACGCGGCGGGGTCGGCGGATGCGGCGGGTTCTGCGGGGTCGGCGGACTCTGCGGGGGCGGCCGACTCGGCGGGGGCGACCGACTCGGCGGGTCTTGCCGGGGCGACGCGTCCTACAAGTTCTGCGGCTTATACG